>JBAUBP010000091.1:0-1635 GCA_049676905.1 Bathyarchaeia archaeon | reverse complement strand
CTGTATCGTTATTCATTAAAAAGGGTCCGCTAGAGGATTTTCCTCCCTAAAGACATTGGAAAATTTGCATATACGATTGCTGGTGATCATATGCAATGAAAGAATGCTAGACCTTATCGAGCCTCTGAACTTCTTCTTCAAAATACTTATGGAAGGATCGAGGAAGCTCACGATAATCAATAGAAGCTATCATATGTGAGAAGTCTTTCGAATTGTAAGTATTCCAGAACAAGACCACTTGGTTTTTCAAATCACATTTTTCTGCGTCATTTATGAGGGCTGCGAGTGTCTTTCCCGTATAGGTTCCATCCAGCTGCATACCCTCACTCTTGTTCATACGTCTTACGGCTGCAATGCCTTCCTCAGTAAAGAGAGCGTAACGTTGCCCAAAGAAGTCGTGTCGAATATTCACATCTTCTCTCGAGAACTCAATATGAGGAAAAGAAGGATCCAAAGAACATAGTAGGGAGTTGGTTTCACGAAGTAACTTGAGACCTCTTTTTACATTTACAAATTTCTCATTTGCCGTTCTTATACATACTACACGGCTTTTTAGATTAGCGACCTTTAACCCAAGTATCAACCCAACAGCGGTGCCCATCGTTCCTGAGGCAACATATATAAGATCAGGCTCAGGCATTTTCCCCTCTTCTATCTGTTTCTTTAATTCAAATGTTGCATTTACGAAACCAACATTTCCAAGAGGGGATGACCCTCCAGCTTGAATCATTTGAGGAAAATCACCATATTTCAATCTGTGACGAAGAAGTTGATGGAAAGTTGCAAATACAGTTAATGTTATGTTACGATATTGATGGAGTTCTGCTCTGCAATAATGGCTGAGGAGAAGATTTCGTCGGACATAATGTGCATTAGGTTGAGACATTAACATTGAGATACTTCTAAGTCCCAGCTTTTGTGCATAAATTGCTGTAGCAGTCGCATGATTGGATCCAGCATAGCCAAAAGTTAATACTTCTTTTACATCTTTATGCAGAGCATCTGCTAGTAGAAATTCAAGTTTCCTTACTTTATTGCCGCCATAAATGCCACCACTCAAGTCATCTCTCTTAATGAAAAGCTGATTTAGACCAATGTCTTGACCTAATCTATCTAGTCTACCTATAGGAGTTGGAAAGTCTCCTAGAGAAATGTGATGAAGCTTTTCCGCCAATAACGGATATTCATCAAATAAGGGAATCATTTATTGCACTTTTCCCATTTGGAAAGATTTCCGAAAATCCTTGGATACTGTTCTCATAATTGTATATCGCATGTTATGAACCATATTGTATCTGCGATCGCTAAAAAGCATTCAAATTTTGTGAAGCTAGCTAGCGTGCGCATCGGATAGTGTCCCTCATTAACGCAAGGATAAAATGTCTTTAACCAGGCAAATTCGACGGTTCAATTTCTGATGCTCTCACCAGCTAAGGCACACACACACACACAAAATAAATAAAAAATAGCATGACCTAACGGTTCAAATTACGGTGCTCTCACCAAGGGACACACACATTAGTTATTATGGAATCTGCCATCTTTCCGTGTTAGGTTTGAATACAGCCAACGGCGTGGAAAACAGTCGACTTTTAGCAAATATTTCATCGAAGGTGGGGTTTATCTTGTAATTTG
>JBAUBP010000090.1:0-1978 GCA_049676905.1 Bathyarchaeia archaeon | reverse complement strand
CTTAATAACTAGCTTCGCAGGCGCCTTTCTCTTGGTTGGAATCCTTTTTGTATACTTCTTCTCTGGGACACTCGAGTTCTCAGAAATAAGTGCAAACTTAAGGGAACCGATGGTGTTGGCTTTAGTTATTCCTCTCTTTCTTATTGCAGCAATGGCAAAATCCGCTCAATTTCCACTTCATGTATGGTTACCAGATGCCACTGTGGCTCCTTCAGGCGTAACGGCTTACCTGCATGCAGCCGCCATGGTGAAAGTTGGAGTCTACCTCGTGGTTAGGTCATATGCGACTTTTTCAAGCTACTTACCATCTTTCTCTTTTGACTTTGTGGTAGCTACAATAGGTGTTGTAACACTAACAGTTGGCTGTATGGCAGCATTTGTTCAGGTTGATATTAAAAGAGTATTAGCCTTCTCCACAATTGGCCAGATAGGGTACATTTTCTTAGGTATTGGATTAGGGACAACTTTAGGGGTTACCGGAGGCCTCTTCCACTTTCTTAATCATGCTTTTTTCAAGGGTCTACTCTTCCTTTGCGCCGGCTGCTTAATCTATGCAACGGGCACAAAGAAACTTAATGAGATGGGCGGTCTATGGGAAAGAATGCCCATAACGGCTTCATGTATGTTTATTGGGGCTCTTTCACTCGGCGGCATTCCTCCATTCAATGGCTTCGCTAGCAAGCTAATGATCTATTGGGCCACTTTCGAAAAAGGCATAATTGTTGGTGGTGTCCATGGCGGAGTTTACGTTATTTACTGCATTATGGCGATGTTTGGCAGTGCGATAACACTTGCTACTTTGATGAAAGTTATTAACTCTGCTTTTTTTGGTCAATTGCCGAGCAATCTTAAAACAACAAAGGAAGTCCCAGCTACCATGTACATACCCCTGCTGTTTCTATCAGCCATTTGCCTAATTTTCGGAATTGCACCTCAACTTGCTTTAGACTATTTCGTGAACCCTGCTGTCCAAATTGTAGTTGGAGGAGTTGTTGAAACGACAATTCTTGGTATAGTAACGATGATCGGCTTTTATGAGGCGACTACCATAGCCGCCCTTATTTTCATACCATTAATTGCTGGAATTCTGATCTACCAGAAAGTAAGCTCACGAAATCTAAAATACGACGTCTTCGTAGGCGGTGAAGCTGAAAAGCCGTATATTGACATGGAGAAAGTTATGGCGGATGCCGAATCCTTCAATTTTGCTACTGTCCAAATGTTCAACAGGTATTATCGATTCATGTCGCGAGGTGGACTTGACAGAATCTATCAAAAACTTGCGGGAAAATTTGTGCTCGTTACAAGTTATGTGAGACGGACGCACGTTGGCGTTGTAAACATCTATTCTGCATGGATAATACTGGGTGCAATCGTCCTAATAGTTCTGGTTATGATCTAAGAATGAGTTGAAAATCAAGTTTTGGGGAATATTTGATGAATTCAATTTTGTTGACGTTGATTTTCACCAGTCTCGTAATACTTGGTGGAGCATCAATAGTAATTAGAAATCTGAAGCTGGCTTGCATTCTTTTCACCATACACTCGGCCTATTTAGGAACTGTGTTGTTTGTGATAACTGGAGATCCTGAAGGCATCTATATGCATTACTTGATTGCCGCATTGTTTCTCTGGCCATTCCTTTGGGCCATAAATAAGACTCACAGCTATGAGGAATCCCCAATGCTTGGATTGAAAGCATCATCTATCGTAATAATTCTAATAATCGTATTTTCAAATTTACTCTTTAATTGGGATTTCTTTCAATCTGGCTACATCGCTCTAATAGCCATGGGCATTTATGGAATGGTAGCATGTAGAGATATAATCAAAATAGCAATAGGTTTCAATCTGATTGAGAATGGCGTCCACTTGTTCGCGATTCATCTTGTGACTTTCGGACCAGAGACACTCTTTATCGCACTAGTTTTGGACTCTGCAACCATTCTACTGAACCTTTTGGTGGTCTGGCTCATAG
>JBAUBP010000089.1:0-7051 GCA_049676905.1 Bathyarchaeia archaeon | reverse complement strand
ATCATAACTAGTAATGTATCTAATTATTATGCGACAATTTTGACAAAACATTCTGTTTGACGGATTTTTAAATCCACAATTCTTACAAATTTTATGCATAGAACTGTCTCCAAAATGTTTCATAATTGAAATTTAAACTGCCAAATGTTTTCCAAATTACTTAGTATTGATTTCTTAGAATGCAAAAGCATTATTTATTCCTTGAATAAAGATTGGTTTACTAAGGTGCATTAAAATGAGCAAGCCATATATGACTACTTGGAATTATGGGAGTCCACGCGATTATCTTAGATTATATGAAAAGTTCGAAATGCCCCCTCTTATAATTACCTGTGCAATAACAGGCGGATGGCAAGGCAAAGAAGCAAACCCGAATCTTCCTGAAACACCTGAAGAACAAGCTAAATCTACTTTTGAGGCTTATGAAGCAGGCGCTTCAATAGTTCATGTCCATGCAAGAGACCCAAAGACAGAATATGCAGACGCCGTAGGTTCCAAAGAAATCTATTTTGATATAAACAAAAGAATCAGAGAGCTCTGCCCTGACATAATAATCAACAACACAACTGGAGGAGGTCCTAACATGAGTCTCGAAGACCGACTCAAAGCTGCTTATGCCAAGCCAGAAATGTGCAGTCTAAACATGGGCACAATGGTTCAAAGAGCGACTGTAAAAGCACGAAAAGATGGACTCGGAGGCAGAGAAGAAGATAAACCTATAGAAACCGTATTCAAGAATACATACTCCGACACCGAGAAGTTTGCTAAAGCTATGTTAGACAACAATGTTAAACCAGAAATGGAAACATTCGCTGACGCTAATTGGCATCTAATTGATAATTTGATTAAAAAGAAATTATTAAAGCCACCTTATTTTGTCTGTCTCGTGCTTGGAATGCAAAGCGCAACACCTGTCACTCCGTGGCACCTATTAAATCAAGTAACTTTCGCACCACCCAATACAATGTTTAATATTATAGGTATTGGTATTCATCAAGTTCCAATGACAACTCTTGCAACACTTCTTGGTATGCACATTCGAGTAGGCATGGAAGACAACGTATATTATTCTCGTGGTGTAAAAGCAAAAAACAATGCGCAACTTGTCGAAAGAGCAGCCAGAATAGCAAAAGAACTCAACCGTCCAATCGCTACACCGACAGAAGCTAGAGAAATGCTGGGTATTTCTAAGTCACCAACAACATACTAATGTACTAAAATTTTTCTTATCCCTTTTTTTAAATCAGGTTTCATTTAACATTTGAAGTATGCCAACTAATGATCGATTCAATAGTTTTCTTGTGGTTTCCAGCAAAGATATGGTCAGCACCACTTACTATAGACATTTTTTTTGGCTCAAAGGCTTTCGAGAACAACATCTTCGAGCAGCTTAATGGGATTATGTCATCTTTATCTCCATGAATTAACAGGAAAGGCCGTGGCGCAATTTTTTCGACATAGTCAATTGGTTCATACTGTCTTGAAAGAGTCTCCCATTCCTTTACCGCCTTTCTCATAGGAAATCCTGATACAAAGGGTAATCCTTTCTGGAGAATATTCTTCGCTCGTATAGAGCTAAGTTCCGCTTTCATATTTGCTACTGGACATAATGCGGTTACACTTTTTATCATCTCACTTTTTGCAGCCATTAATATTGCAATCAAACCTCCGAAGCTATGTCCAATAATACTGAGATTATCAATATCCAGATCCTTTCTATCCACTACTAAGTCAAGCGCTTTTTGAGTATCGCGAAGAGCTCCTAAGAAACTATATGATCCACCACTGCCCCAACAACCTTTATAATGGAAGCTCATTGGAGCAAAACCTGCTTGGCAAAGAGAGGATACTACATCACTCAATATCGGTGCCATTCCAGGAAAGCCGTGTAAAACCAATACAACAGATGGACGCGCTTTCATACCTGAGGGTTTATGCAAAGCACCAATCAGTCTATGCCCTGCACTTTTAAAAATCAATCTCTCAACGGTGTAACTTCTTTCATTCATACGTACCACTACATCATACGGAAATAAATAATCGTCAAATTATAGGTATTTGAAGTATACGCAATGTTCGGATTATGTTACACATTAAAAGAACAAAGCTGAGCAATATTGTTTTTATTCAACGAATTCAGAATACTTCCAAACATCTGTAGGGAAGTCAGTAATATGCAAATACAAAAAACAGGTACTGTAAAAACAATCTCTCAAACAGGAGCACTCAAAATATTAGTCATTATCGAACTCCACCAAGACAATCCTGATCAACCTTCAAAACCCATAATCTCTCCTATCAATCAATCACTAGAAAAACAAATTTCAGAATCAATACATATGGCTGTTTCAGCTATTCCAGTCACACTTCAACAACCAACAAAATCTTCCAACGAAGTAAATTGGATAATGTCTAGAGAAGAATATTCACGTAGCGACTTATGTGTAGGTGATATTGTGACATTAACGCTTATGCACGATAAGAAATCTGAAGAGAATCCTTAATTTTATTATTACATATTTTGTGAATTATTCTCTTTTAACGCTAACATATTAAATAGATATTTTCTTGAGCTGATTGTTGTACATCCCTAAGATCTCTTTGGTTGTGCTAGCATCTTCCGGAGATTTGTCCAATCTATAACGACCTGTAAATCTGGGGAATCTAATTGCGAGCCCACTATTCTTCCTCAATTCATTTTCACATGTTGTATGAACCGGACTAAGAGTGATTTCGTCACCAGTTATTTCGAGAACAAGGTAAGGGTTGAACCATACATCAGCAGATATCTTAGAATCAACTTGCGAGGATCGTTGGCTTAATGTTGAAGACTTAAGTTTACTTAGAAGTTCTTTCAGGTCATTATCAGTAAATCCAGAACCGCATTTACATACGGTCTGAAACTTTCCATTGGCTTGGTTATAAGCTGCTAGAAGTAATGCTCCATAGCTTCCACCTCTTTTTCCTCGGCCATAAAAACCGCCTACAACAACAAGATCCATTGTGTCAGCCATTTCAGATTTGTATGCTCTTTTGTATTTTATCCAGACCCAACCTCTTGCGCCTGCTCGGTATGTAGAATTGGGATCAATAGATTTCATAATTAGACCTTCACATCCATCGGAGACAGCTTTGTTCATGAATTTCTCAATTTCCGTAGTGTTTGTAGTGATTATTTGTTCAGATAGAGAAATCCAATCATTTGGCTTGATTGCTTCTGTTAGAATCATTCTTCTCTTTTGATATGGCATTCTGGTATATTCAATACCATTACTGTAAAGAATATCAAACAAAAATACCTTAACTGGTATTTGTTCCACCATATCTTGAAGGTCATGCTTTCGACCTCTTCTCTGACTGATCATTTGAAATGGTAATAGATCTGCAGTGATGGGGTCTATTGCAACGCATTCACCTTCAAAAATAGCTTCTTTCGGTTTCATGGATTTCTTTACATATTTGATCACATCTGGAAATTGTTCAGTAATGTTTTCCAATCTTCTTGAAAATATTGATGAGGATTTTGGTGAAATATGAACCTGCATTCTCAGCCCATCGTATTTGTATTCCACTGCCGCTTGACCACTTAATTTTTCAAGAATTTCAGTTGGATCAGATAGACGTTCTGCAAGCATAGGGCGAATCGGTCGACCAATCTCAACTTTTATTTTTTTTATTCCTTCTATTCCTGATGTTGCGACTATCTTTGCGATAAGACCAAGATCAGAAGATAGGTTATATGCACGCTCTAATCGATCTTTGTTATTCACATCTCCAGTAAATGCACTAGCAAGGGCTTCGAGTATAGTCATGTCGGCGACTCCCAATCTCAATTTGCCTAATGCCATTCTGATAATATATTTAGCCTCTCTCGGAGAGGCATCATTCATTAAACTTGACAAGAATCTTAGCTTGATATCAATAGACCCTGAACCTGCTGACTTTGCTATTTTATCGAATATTCGATAGACATCTCTGACACTAAGTGTCCTACTCATCAAGGTCTGTTGGGCTTTCTTTCCAAGTAACGTAGCAGCAACCTCACCTAGATCTCCTTTTTTTCTAAAAGCAGTATCAACAGTTTTCTCAGTTTTACCAGAAGAAAGCGACAAACCTCTAACTATTAATTTCTCTGCCAGACCAATCTCTATTCCCATGTAGTCAGGATAGAGTTTTCCTTGTGTGAGGTAAGTCACCTCGGATATGATACTTTTAGGTGTTTTCTTGAATAAATTTGCCAGGAGATCTCGCATCTCAAGACGTTTGGTGGTCGCCTCAATTTTTTCATAGGTATCAACAATCAAGGAATATTTCATAATTCAATCCACATACCAGAAGTTGCCTGTGATTATATTGTTATCTTCAGTAAAATTCTTCATGAATTACATCTTCAAGCTTTCTTTTTGGCGCGCGCTTGACATACTTACTAGCTCGAACTATTTCATAGCTCACGCTAGTTCCAGAAGTATTTCTTCGATACTCAAATTTGGTGCTATTCTGTGTGAATTCGGAAGAGATCCATGTCAAGACCTATCTGTGTCAGAAATTCTTCAGCTGAATGTTCGATATCTTTTGATTGCGTTATGTATCTACCTACTATCAAGATATCTGCTCCTGCTTTAAGGGCGTTCGTGACTTTGCTTGGCTCTATTCCTCCTGCGACCGCTACAAGAAGTTTAGCATCTTTGAATTTGGTTTTGATCTCCTTGATCAGATCCCATCGAGTCTTTGATCCTCGTTCCGCATCTATTCCTCTATGAAGAATTACAACGTCAGGAAGTTCTTTCAATGATTCTAGAACTTTTACCGGCGAGGAAACATCCATCATATCGACATAAGCATAGATTCCAAGTCTTTTTGCTTCATATATGAATTTATCAAGAGTTTGTAATGAAGCAAGTCCAGAAGCTACGACGGCATCAGCAGTCTCATCAAAAGCTAGATCAACTTCGACCTGACCTACATCTAAAGTTTTAAGGTCGGCAACTATGAAGACATTCTTTGCGATATCTCTAAGCTCTTGAATGACACTTGTACCATATTTTTTGATTAGAGGAGTCCCCGCTTCAAATATTACCCTGTCACTCTTTGGAACCTCAGTGATTATCCTCTTTGTGCGTTCGATGTCAGGTATATCAAGAGCAATCTGTAGATATGGAGGCATCCAAAGTCGTGGTATTCTGAATCCCATAATTGGATGTGTTGCTCTGTCTTTATCAAACATTATCTTTTCTAAACTCGGATATTTGGTTAAAGCCCTCTTTATTGCTAGTTTAGTTGCACCGTAATTGTATTGATAGATCTTTCTATAATCTTTAGCATCTGGATGTACAAATACACTGCATAGAATAACCCAATCGTCAAGAACGTCTTTTGGTATCACACCTTCCTCAACAGTATCCACAACAGCCTTGCCTACTCCTGCCTGAGCCGGACCAAAAATTTTAGCAGCATCAGAGATGTCTTGGACAGTTACTTTTGGAATAACAAGAGTGTATGGTTTTGTTGCTAGATTCGGTCTCACTACTGCTAATAGTGGAGTGTGACCTGCGGAATAGTTGCCTAGATTATTTGCAAAAGCTTGACCTACTGGTCCATCCTTTGTTCCGATTATAAGATCAACATGAGCGATCTCAGGTTCCTTACCAACCAATGCTTCACCAATAAGATACATATGAACATCCATCCAGATCGTTTTCCTTATTCTAGACTAATTACTTAATGAATAAATGCGTTTTCCAAGCAGAAATCTCTAGATAATAAACCCGACGATATTCGATTAATTTAGCGTATGTTAAGTGAATTTGGGCATTATGGTACATTAAAGCCATCAACATGCACCATCGCGCAGCCGTTTCCAGTGATATATATACTCTTGAGCATAACCTGCATACTTGCCAAAGTGTTGTCGACCGAAATCGCTAAGTAACGTGTATTCTTTGGGAGTCAAATTTTGTTTTCTTTTGATCTTATCGATTAGTTTTGAATTAAACTTTTGACTATAGAGTTCAACAAGCGCTCTAGCAATCCAGACATCAACTGGGAACGATTCCAGTTTATCTAGTGAGAAAAGCAATACACAATCAGCAACTTTGTTACCAATTCCATAACCAATAGACATTAACTTGACCTTTGCTTCCGGGTATGACATTTTCTTTACTTTTTCAAAATCCAATTCTTTTGAACAAACAATTTTGGCAATTTCCCTTACTTCATTGGCCTGAGTCTTGCCGAATCTAAACCTACATCGGGATAGTTCATTTAATTTAGATTTTGAGATTATTTCGGGTGATGGAAAGCAATAATCCGTTTGATTGCCCCAAGTCACTTTTTCACCGAAATTTTTCGATAGATCACAGAGCATTCTGTTTATCATCATAATTTTACAGTTTCTCGAACAAATATAGGAAATTAGACATTCCCATGGATCCTGCCTTAGAAGTCGTAACCCCTTTATTGACGAAGAGATCTTCTTGAATTCTTTATTATGATTTAGTTCCTTCATGATTATGTCAAAGTGATCATCAAATCTAAAAAATTCTTTAACTCTGGATTCATGAATTGGCTTTGATGATTGTATATTCAGATAATTATTCTCGAGTCGTAATTCAAGTAGTACATCGTCAATCATACCGATCCAAGAATTTTCTAATTTACGCCATCTGAATGCCTGACCACAGGAAAACGTCAAATCTAAATCTAAACTATTAAGATCCTCAAGCTTAATTCTCAAAATAATCCAATCCTAATACGCTAGATTTTTTTGGAATTAATTTGAAAATTGTCAAGCTCTTAAGATGAAGATCAAATTCCGCAAGAAAACTCCTTAGTGCTAGAACAGGAACTATAGGAACTTTCTTAATCATTCTATTTTTTGGGTTACCCAAAGTTATGATGATTGGAATAAACAGGATTTCGGATTCATTTGTAACATCAAATTTATTCTTACATATTTGAGTGTTTTTCACAAGCGTTTGTGTTCGTTCGACTTGTTTTTTTACGGCTTGGATTAGTTGTCCTGTTGACATACCTCTACTCCAATGCTTACAAT
>JBAUBP010000088.1:0-10583 GCA_049676905.1 Bathyarchaeia archaeon | reverse complement strand
AATCTACAAACATCCAAATTCGAAAATGCGGAAGCCATATCTGGTGAAACATTCGAGAAAAACTTTCTAGGCAGAAGAGTAGCCTGTGCACATTGTCCAGTTGCATGCATTCATCTAGCAGCACTCAGAGAACCCTACGAATCAGAACCTTACTTCTACAAAACTGAAATGATCTCATATGACTACGAACTAATCTACGCTCTAGGATCCATGCTAGGAATAACCTCACCAGAAGCCCTACTCAAACTCATGGACGAAGTCGAAATCCTGGGATTAGATGCTATGAGTACTGGCGTAGCTTTAGCATGGGCAACCGAAGCACAACAAAAAGAAATAATCACAACAAAAGAAACCAACGGACTCAAACTGAACTGGAATGACGAAGAATCATACTCAAAAGCCGTAGATTACATCGCTGCTCAAGTCAACGAATTCTACAAAACTCTAGGAAAAGGTGTGACCTATGCCTCATCAAAATATGGCGGAAAAGAGTTTGCACTCGCATTCGGCGGCAACGAGATGCCAGGATACCATACCGGACCTGCAACACATCTAGGTTTTCTCATAGGTTCCAGACATAGCCATCTAGACGGTGCAGGATACAGCATCGACCAAAAAGCACTGGCGAAAAAAAGTAAACCATCAGCAACAGAAATTATTGACAAACTCATCGAAGAAGAAGCATGGCGACAAATACTATCCAGCTTAGTTATCTGCTTCTTCGCCAGAGGAATCTACAAACCTGAACTAATATCCAAAGCCTTCAAACCAATAGGAAAAGAATTCACTGAAGAACAATTGAAAAAAATAGGATTAAGGATCCTTAAACAAAAATATAGATTCAAAAATCGTGAAGGATTCTCTTTCAAAAATTTGGAAATCCCTGAGAGAATTTTTCAAACAGAAACTCCTTCAGGAAAACTATCAAAAGAAATATTTAATGAAGGTCTAAAGATAGCCGAAATAAAATTGACTTCAATTTAGACATAGCGTGCTTTAGTACTATTGTGATTGTTTATCTTGAGTTCGAATAATTAGATCTAATACCTCTAAAAATGTTAGATCTCCAATAATTTTTTTCTCCTCATCGATTACTGGAATGGCTAATGTGTCTTCATTTAGCATTATGTCAAGAGCTAAATCCAAGCCATCTTCTGGTTTGACATATGCCTCAGCACTATACTTATGCATGATATCTTTAGCAGTACTTGAGTAAGCATACCGATTGATTTCATCAACAGCAATAACATCACTGCCTATGTCTGCTCCAATTTTGAATTTTGCCCATTGAAGCAGATCATATCTTATAATAACGCCTTTCAACTTTTGTTCTTTATCAACTACGAATATGCCACTCAAACTCGGCTTTTCTGCATAATGCTTAATGATATCAGTGATTCTTTCTTCTTCATTAACAATTAGCGATAATGTTCTATTTTTGAATATATCCTTAACTAAAATAGTCATCTCTCAAGACATCAAACAAGGCTCATGTTAAACAATATGTAAAATACTTATGGATGGTCTATTTAAGATAATGTAGCGCGCGCGTTTATATTTATAAAAATCACAATATATCATATTTGGAGTTGCATAATGCAACGTATTCATATATTTATCTACTGTTTCATACTAATTGTCTGCTGGACATCTAACTCAGTTTGTCCATCTGTTCATGCTGTGGCAGAAGTAGTTATTCTGGATAACCATTCATCATACAAAGATACAGCAGGTTACCTACATGTTGTAGGAGAAGTTGAGAACACAGGTAACAAGAGCGTACGTTTCGTACAAATTATGGGAACATTCTACGATAATCAAAGTAACATAATACTCCAAGACACCACATTCGCAATGCTAGAAATACTACCTCCAGAAACTAGATCTCCTTTTGATTTATTTCTCGTCTCAAGCAGTCCAGATATTATTAGCAGAATAGACCATTATGAATTGAACATAGATTTTACAGAGACAAACCAAACATTAACCAGAACATTACTGCTTCTATCCAAATATAATTACATCTCTGATGTAACAGGGTACTTGTACATAGTTGGAGAGATACAGAATAATGGAACAGAAACATCAACATTCACCCAAGCATTTGCTACATGTTATGACATTAATGGAACAGTGGTAGTAGTAGGATCCGCCTTTGCCAATCCTTACGGTTTAGAGTATGGTCAGCGCGCGCTCTTTCAAATATTAATTCTTAACAAAGAACAGAATATTTTGGTAGCAAACTATGATATACAACTCAAAAGCGACCAAGCAATACTAATACCAGAATTTCCCAACATCACGATTTTCTCGATTCTCATATTTCTAATAACCATAATATTTCTGCGACAGAAGAGTATTCGTCAAGAGATAATTCATTAGTGTAGTATACACAAAACAAAGTTATATAACGCATGTCATATAATACAAAAATGGACAGCTTTGACTCCAAGATTGACGAAAAGAAAATTTTTAATCGCTGCTGCTGGAGGCCTCGCAGCCGTTGGAGTTGGATATTTAGCAAAAGAAAACTGGATTTCTAAACAATCATCCTCTACCAATTTCATTTCAAACAAAACAGAGACAACAACTACAGATCAAATGAATACAAGTGTATTACCGCCAAGTCAACGTGAGATTGATGCTATTAAGAGATGGAATATTGATCATCAAGGAATAATTCCAACAAATCCCAAGTTTGAACCAGATAAATGGATTCTAACTGTTGATGGTGAAGTTGAGAATAAGTCATCATATAATTGGCGAGAATTCCTGGAAATTCCAACTGTAGAGTCCATAAATGATTTCCATTGTGTAGAGGGATGGAGCGTTAGAAACTGTAAATGGTATGGAATTAAATTCAAAACATTAGCAGATATGGTTAAACCTACCGAAGAAGCCAAATACGTTTTTATCGAGTGCGCAGACGGCTACTCTACATCACTCGATCTAACAGATCTTCTCAAAGGTAACGCGTTACTGGCTACCCGACTTAACGATGAAACATTAGAAGAATCTCTGGGTGGACCAATGAGACTCGTTGTACCTGACAAGTATGGATACAAGAGTGCTATGTGGATTAATCGAATAAATTTCACTAATAAGAAAGAACTTGGATTTTGGGAAAAGTCTGGATACAGCTTTACTGCAGATATCTGGTCAAATGATAGATTTGAAAAATAAATTCTTAAAACGTTTTTACTAACCGATGAGCCAAAGGCGAGTCGCGGACCAATTCTCTGTGTGTGTGCCATAGCTGGTGAGAGCATCCAAATTTGAACCATTAACTTTCAAGAAATTTTTGTAATTCTTTTTCTGAATCATCTGCTTTGATAAATATTGGAACATTTTCCATTCCTGTTGCTGTGTAGCTTGATAGGAGCCATTCTCCTGGTGCAAACTCTAGGGTTTTTTCAAGTATGCTTTGGTCTATTGTGAAGGTGTTGCTGACTAGTGTTCGATCGTATGGTCTGGGTAAAGGTCCTACAAGATATGTGTGGAGTTGCTGTAATGCATTAGTATTTAGATAGGCTATTCGCTGTGTTGCTACGCATCCTCCGAGACCATATTTTCTACCTTGTCTCAGCAATGTTTCAATTTGAAAAGTGCAGTTTTTCTCTATTCCTCTTGCTTTATCATATGCTGGAATGAATTCTTGTGCTTCATCGAATACGAAGAGTATTTGGGGTTCTACTTTGAATTCTCTTTTTCGATTGCTCAAAGCCATTTTCGTCAAGTCTATGGCAAGAGATTTTATAGTGTAGGGATCCGCAATGGATAGACATATGATCTTTGAATCCCCTTCGATAATCTTTGATATTGACTTCTTGGTTGAGCCTCCTTCAACCTCATTTTCTTCTGATGATGTTAGTTTATTTTTCAAATGGATCCTGGTCTGAGCCCAAGTGTAAAGGCCGCCCGACTTCCATATCTTGTATCTCTCTACAGCCTCTAACGCTTTCCCACTCAGAAAATCTACAAACGCTTCATCTATCGGGCTGCCCTCAGCTATTTTCTTCTCTTTCAGATAATCAATAACAGCCTGTTTAATCTCATCTAAAGCTTCTAGACTGGTAGCCCTCTCATCATTTTCTGCTTTCAATAAATCAAGCTGGTTGAAAATATCTTCATAGGTCATGATTTGCGAGGTAGATTCTTCAAAATAACTTACTTTATCCTGTTTTAGAATCTCTTCGAAAGCTTTCTTGGCTTTCACATTCTTCTCAAAGCCTCTAGGTTTCACTACCACCTTATAGAATTGGTCAGCATCATGAACAGGCGTATCCAAAATGATCTTACAAGGCAACTTTGGATCCGATAAAACATCTTGAAGCAGAAAGGGATACTCCATAGAAACATCAAAAATGACGATCTTAGTATCTTTCGCATGATAGACTAATCTCCGTAGAATATTTGATAGTAAATTTGATTTTCCTGCTCCTGTAAAAGCAAAGATTCCAAAATGGTAACGTACTAACCGTTCAAAATCCACATAGATCGGGACCTTTTCCGCTTCACCCTCAAACATCTTAACAGTGCCTAAACGCGGATCCTTGCGAGCATCTGAACTGGTCGTGATCTTCTCCCATGGAAGACCCATCCTCTCAAGAATAGATTTGTTATACATCTGATGGATCGTATCCTTATTCAGTATACGAACAATCTCACCAACCACCGGATACGTGAAGCCTTTGACATATTCAGCATCACCATTACCACCAACGATAAGATCATGGTTTAGAGGAATTGTTGAGAGTTGAATCATCATGGTAGATTTATCGTCTGTAGCCCAATCTTGTACCGACTGCTGAATAATCTCAAACTGGTAAGGATAGTAACTGTGACTAGACAATCCTGTTAAGCCAAAATGTTCAGGTCCTATACGAGATATTTCAAGTAGAGTGAAACGTTTCCCATTATTCTGTCCAGACTTGAAATTGCGTACTGCTGCAAGCATTCCTTCTTCAAGCAGGCTCATTAGATCCTTTTGATACTCAACTTTAATCCTGCAATCATATTTGGAAGATATTCCAGTAGTTTCAGACGGTGTTTCAGATCTTCTTACAGGTATTACCGCTCCCAGTCTTGCAATGAAGCGGCCGTCAAAGTCAGTGAAATATTTCTTATCCTCTGCGGGTTTGCTCAATTTCAGCTCTCCTTTCACGGAAACTATGCATATAGAATGTGAATTTTCGTAACTTAGGATTGTTCATAAGCATATGTCCTGTAGCCTCCATTAAACCTCTCATTCTCAACCGTTGCTCCTTCGCTATCTTGTCAGCGATAAATAGAGCTTTGTTATGTCCAAAAGCTTCCGGTACACTATGAGTTCTCATTGATCTTAAAATGATCATCACAAGATTCTGTAAATTATTTGAAACAGTTTTGTCACGATTAAGTATCGGTTCTATTGGTTCTATTGCTCCCCCATATTCATGTTTGAAAGATACAATTTGTTCCTTATCGAATTCTGGGTGAACTAACCTGTCGGTAAGCAGAACATTGCTGCGCAGTTGATGATCACTTTTAGCCTCATCAAGTTGAACATATGTCTTCAGAAAGATTCGTTCAGCTATGATCCGATTTTCTATAGCTCCACTAACAAAACCTTCACGCCTATTAAAGTCTGGAACTATCATCCTGAATGCTGCATCATACTCGATTAGAGACCAGGGAACAGGAATTTTCTCATGATTAAAGTAGCTCGTAGCTTGTAGAAGCATTCTATCAGTACTTAGTTGGTTAGTTAATTTATTCTCGTCAGCTTTCCAAATACCAGCATTAATACAGACTGGCACAAGATGATTTTGGAAATCGCGAGAAGTCGTGTCCTTAGCTATTCCTACTAGGAGAACCTTTCTAGCCCAACACTCCTCAATAATCATGAAGAAACAGTAGAGACTCAAGAACGCTAGATCTTGGGTCGTCAACCATTGAGTTTGATCACCTTTCTTGATACGCATAGGGTTACCTGTGGGATCCTCGAAGAACTGATTGCCCAAATGGTTTACAAGTTTCTTTATGCGCTCCCAACTATTCGCATACCTAGGATTGATGGAGTATTCTCCATTATTCTCTATTAGATAGCCTTCATCAACAGGTTTTTTGAGATATTTTTCAACTCGCTCTTTACGATCATCTGTTTCAACTCCAAGTTTTTCACATATCTCCTTGAGCTTCAACGGTTTCCCCATTTTCTCAAGAAGGAATATACTTGCATACCTAACGTAATCTCCACGAGCTGGAGGAGTAGAAAGCTCAGAATTCACAACATGATGTCTACCATAACCCATCTCATTAACGTCTATAGGAATACCATCTATTTCGAAACCATAAATGGATCCATCACACTTCCACAATGAACGCTTAGAAGTATCATACATAAGCGCGGTATGCATTGCTGAAAGACATCTGTCAAGAAGCAGGATCCTAACACCCTCTTCAACAACCATCTTGTAAGCCAGATAAAGTTCAGAAAAAGTCATAACCCAACTTGGAATAGTTGAGTTATCAACAACAGCTTGTTCCGTCAAATTATTTGTAACAGTCATCATTCCGGGCAAAGCTTCTCCATTTGAAGCTTTCACCATCTGATCCACTTCATGGATCCTATCAACATAGATCGGTATACAACTCGATAAGCCTCGGCCACGTTCTATGAAACCAGTCTCATAATTCACGTTTGGATCCTCATTCTCTTTGAATTCTATTGTACCAGTTGAAGCATAGGATCCTGCCCAGAAGACCGCTAATCCTAAAACGAATTGTTGATCTTGAGATCCATCAACTGCTCCAAATTTCACTTTCTTAGAACCAAACAATTTGAGAGCCGCATCATAAGCTGAAGAGAGACTAAATTCGTTAATGAGAAGTTAAGATAGTAGACCCTGATAGAGGTCTTTTGCAGATTCAAGTTTATTTTTTGATTCTTCTATTTGATCCTCAGCTCCGACTCTAAGAACATCACTCAAACGCTTAACATGAGTACTCAAAATTGAAGACAATTACTCCCACCTTTTTATACGCTATACTCTCTACTTGGAGATCTTTACCGTCCAGATAGAAAGTACATTACTTCCTGATGAAACTTAAACCGATTTGTTCTAAAATCCTATTTTAAATAGACTGTAGAATGAAAGTCAACAGTTCATATGCATTAAATTACTAATTTTTTTTTGATTATAACAAATAATATAAACTATTTATCATCAGTTACCGCTTATATAATGATAAGAAGGTAGCGATGGATTCTCCTAAAATCAGGCGTTATGATATTGATTGGCTGCGAGTTATAGTAATTTTCATAATTTTTCTTCTCCACGTTGGATGTATTTTTGATACGCGAACGCAAATAGCGCGCGTGCTAAGGAGTAACGAGTTAAGTCCCGAGTTGACTTTTCTAACCAATCTTTTTATTGATTGTATTATGAGTTAGTCTTTTGATCATTTATGGTTCAGATCTTTTTTGGCGAGTTGTCTAGTGAGGAGGTTGATAGAATCTCTTCTCAAGAAGCGATCGTCGTAATTCCAATAGGATCTATTGAGCAACATGGACAGCATCTTCCTCTTGCTACCGACTCTATAATATCCCAAGAAGTAACTAGACTTGTAGCTGAACGTATCAATAATGAATTTCCTGTTCTCGTTTTTCCTCAGATACCTTTTGGAAAATCTACCGAACATGCTTCAAGACCTGGAACCATATCGCTTGAGACTGAAATTCTCACAAATCTTCTACGCAATATCTGTAAAAATCTCGTAAAAAATGGTTTCAAAAAAATTGTTTTCATCAATGGCCACGGCGGCAACACCAACCTACTTAACACTATACTGAGAGAGATTAGAGAAGAAACTGGAGCATTTGTCACTTCAATTTATCTATATTCTGAAACATTTCTGAAAGAAGCACTAGATCGATTCAAACTGGAAAAGCTCGACGTTTTTCATGCATGCACACTTGAGACATCATTCATGATGGCTTTGAAACCTGAACTCGTTCAGATGGATAAAGCATCCAAAGAGAAACCACATAAATTTACTGAAGAATCCGGCTATAAATATCTCAAGCTTACTGGGAGTAAAGGTATTGAGTTTTCATGGTTGATAGATGACGTATCTGATTCTGGTGTGATTGGTGATCCTACAAAAGCATCAGTTGAATTAGATCAAGAGGTTCTTGAATCACTAGTAGAGAAGATCTGCGAAGTGCTAAGAGAAATAAAAAAAGTTTAACATGTCTAAAACAAAGCACCTTAAATAAACTGACTCAAAAAAGAATTCGTGGCTAAATTATCATGAAAATGAAGAGACTCATTATCTCACTTGTAATAGGAGCATTATCCGGATTATTTTGTATCTCCTGGACTTATCTTGAAATGTCGGGTTTTACGACAACTATACAATATCTTCTAACAATATTTTATAATCGATTACTCATCGGCTTCGTTGTAGCAATTTCAGAGTCTATTAAGATCTTCAATAAGGATCCTCAAAATTCGATCTCACGAGGAGCATTAATAGGAGCCATCATTAGTATCGGACTTTATATTCAAACTGGCTCACTCAGTTTCATACCTCCAGGAATAATCTTTGGTGCGATCGCAGATTTTCTTGCAACAAAATATGGATCTTAAAAGTTCAAAGTAACTAACACCTGCGATGCTTGAACCCAAGATGATGAAAAGAGAGATAGTTAAAGAAACATTAGAACATCAAGAAACAGTGCTGATACCATACTATCTCAATTTTACACCAAATCTAGAACATAAATTAAGGATTCACTTCAAAACAAATAATCTGAATCAATTTCTTGGAAATCACATCCACTGGACAAGTGTCGTCAAAAACATTCCAGAGAACATTGTTGATGGAAAATACACTGACATTTTTGGAGTTAGATGGGAAAACGTAGGATCCACCAGAGGGATCCCAACACATCATCCATTAACTAAACCAAGTTTACAGGATTACAATTTTCCAGAATCCTTACCAAACGAAAGATTGAAAGAACTTGAAAACGAACTTTCTGAAAATTGTGAATTATTCAAACTTGTAAAGATTGGAGACCTATATGAGCGGGCCAATTTCATGCGCGGCATGACCAATCTAATAGTCGATATGTATAAGCATCCAAAATTTGTCGAAGACCTACTCGATCATATTCTACAATACAATCTATCAGTTCTCACCAAGATACAGAAACTCAACATCGATGGTGTATGGTTGAGCGACGATTACGGCCACCAAAACGGTTTACTAATATCTCCAAAGCTATGGAGATACTTCATTAAGCCCCGTTTACAAATTCTCTTTGATAAGATCAAAGATGTAGGATTCTACGCATTTCTACACTCTGACGGTGACATTAAAGAAATTATTCCTGACCTCATAGAGTTAAAGATCGACGCAATACATCCAGTACAGCCCGAAATCATGGACCTTCCAACTTTAAAAAAGAAATTCGGTAATCAACTGACTTTTTTCGGATGTTTCAGCACACAAGAAACTTTACCCCACAAAGAACCTGAAACGATCAAAAAGATTGTAAAACAAGTCATAAACATCATGGGCAGAAAAGGCGGATTCATAATATCACCTGGAATAGGTTTCCTCGACGACGTTCCCTTAGAAAACGCATTAGCCTTTATCGACGAAGTTACAAACAATGAGGGAATCGAATCAATTTCTAGCAGAAATGCACTCTAATTATTTGCCATATGGACGTAACTGCATGAAAATAGGTGAGCGTGATTTCCAAATAGCTTTATTAATTTTGAAAGAGAAAAGTTGGGTAGTGACGCCGGATCCAGCACTCATCACGTTATCCTCTGAAACGGCATCAGGGGGATTTGTTATCCCTACTCATCGTTAGTAGTTGCTGGATTCTTCGGCGTCAACCACAATTTCTACAAGTAAAAAAAATATCAGCGCATGCTAGGTATGGCACACGCTATTGGAAATTGAAAATGTGATTAAGCTTCTTCTATAATTAGCTCTTTCTTTCCAGCTTTGAAACATATTTTAACATGTACAGAAGATTTTGGTGGAAATGGGAAAGCTGTGTCTTCCACTAGATCTTTGGGTAAGTATACGAAATATCTTCCGTCTTTTGTTGCAAACATGCTTCCTCTGCCTTGACGTGCCAATTTAGATGCCTCCAAATTGCTAAGTTTCAGATTTCAATCTGATTCTTATTTTTTATATTTTTCTATGATTAGCTTCTTGCCTTTTGTGTCGAAACTTATCTTAACCTTTACCGATGACTTCATTAGAAAAGGAAAAGCTGTATCTTCGACTAGACTCTTAGGCAGATACACAAAGTATCGTCCATCTTTTCTTGTGAAAATACTTCCTCTACTTACACTCACCAATTTACATCACATTGGTTATCTGTATTTCAGCAGTGTTAATGTTGTATAAATGCATTACATAAGTTGAAAGACTTAGCTAGCTAACATGCGCCTAGACTTTTGTAATTGGAGATAAGTGCACACCTTTTACATCTATATTGATGGATTGTTTGTATTAGCGCACGCTTTTGCAATAAACATCAACTTAGTTAATCAGACAACTTAGTCAAAACG
>JBAUBP010000087.1:0-2454 GCA_049676905.1 Bathyarchaeia archaeon | reverse complement strand
GTTAATGGGACAGATGTATATATGCCTTTTATTGATTTGTCTAGGCGCATGGCTGAGTGTAAAAGCTAAAAATCCGCTGATGTCTGGTATCCTGATTCGGTCTGTTGGCCGCGATCAAACCCAATTTCCTGGTCTGGCCGGGTTTGCTGCTATTAAGTGGATTGTGGGTATCTGCCTTAATCGCGTTCGGGCCGTTTGTCATCCTATCTCTCCTGCCATTGTCGATCTACGGATCAGTGGTTTACAAATAATGGATTGAAATGCTTATTGTTTATAAGGCGGCTCCATTGGCGAAAAATATGTCCATATACGGTCTGGATTACAGATTGCATCTGGCAGGTTTTGGATTGGTATTGGCTGTACTGTTGCTGCCAATATATCTTAGCCAGTCTTGGTCGTGGCAGCTGGTGGCATCAGCCGCTTTACTTTGCGTCTCTTCAATTATCGTCTCTTACATCGGCTGGCAATCCGACCTTGCCCAAATTGCGACGGGGTTGATTTATTTCATTGCCCTAGTGCTTATACTATTTGACTTGGTTAGTACTTACTTCTCCTCAACTAATACTGCATAAATTGACAACACAATTCAACCGCTGCTTAATTAAACTTAGTTATCTACTTATCGAAATTTTCTTTTACGTTCGACCAATCAGTGGACTCATCAAACGAATTCTGGATGCAAAATAAGTGGAAATAAATCAAAAAAACCAACTTAACCACCGGCTTTCGATCCAACAGATCTGGCTGCTGGTTCCGCCCATTCTGGCGTTTATCCTGCTCAGTCTAGCGCCCCTTCGAGAAGGCGATCTGTGGTGGCACTTGAAGATCGGCGAAGAAATTTATTTCACCCACCGCATTCCCCAGTCGGATCATTTCAGCTTTACCGCATTTGGATCTGGCTATTACTTCGCCCGCAGTTGGCTCAGCGATCTGGCATTTTACGGCATCTACCGGATTGGCGGTTTGTCTTCCCTGGTCTCGTTCCAGGCGCTAACCGCATCAGCGATCATCGTTATCCTGATTCAACAAAGCCTTAATCGTTTTTCCAGTCCGCGGGTAACATCCGTCCTGGCTATGATCTCTTTACTGGGTCTTTATTCCTTCAGCACCGCCCGTCCGCAAATCTTCTCATTCCCGTGTTTTGCTTTTTTTACCAAAATTCTGGCTGATACCTGGTATGAACGCAAGCGGCGCTTATGGGTGCTACCTGTGATCATGCTCGTGTGGGTCAATTGTCACGCTGCCTGGGTGATCGGTTTGTTCTTGATTGGATTAGTGGTCCTGTTAGCGCTGCTCAGGTCTGTATCCCTGAATCGGGGATGGGGAGAGATGCGTCCGTTGTTCATCTGGGGCGGGCTGACACTTTTGGTTGTGTTGGTTAACCCTGAAGGAATAAACATTATCAAAGATCCATTGGCAGCCAGCAGCAACTTATATATCCAGCAGTACATCAGCGAGTGGCAGCCTGTTTCAGTGACCCAAACGTATGCCTTACCTTTTTTTATTCTGCTTGTGATTTTGATCTTCGCTCTGGCTTATTCACGGACAATGCCTGATCTGTATTCCTTTGGGCTGATGCTGGCCTTCCTGCTGCTCAGCATGCGCTATGTTCGGGCGCTGCCTTTTTACTATATTCTGGTGACTCCCTTCATCGCCGGGTGGCTATCCGGGCTTGATCTTGGTGTCTCGGTTTTTTCGAAAAGAGGCCCAGAGTCGCATGATCGTATCCCCCGCTCCGGCAGCCCGCGACTGAATACAGCCATCCTGGCGGGACTGATCTTATTTTCAATTTTGAGCATCCCCCAGGTCCGGCTTCCCCTAACCGGTAAAACAGAACTGGATTTGGTGGACGACTATTTTCCTATTGGCGCCGCACAGTTCTTGGAAAACCTGGAGGGTGAGGAAATCCGCTTGTTCAACATGCCGGAATGGGGCGGATACCTGAACTGGAGGTTGAATCCAAAAATGCGCGTATTTGTAGACGGGCGGGTGGAGCTGTATCCCTCCGGGGTCTGGCAGGATTACATCCGAATTGCCCGGGTTGATGGAGATTGGGTTGAACTATTAAACCAGTACCGGGTGGATTACCTGGTGCTCAGTAAGGACAGGCATACGGGTCTGATCAGCGCGGCTCGCCAGGCAGGGCTGCCCAGACTGTTTGAGGATGAAAAGTCCATATTATTTATGGTGGAGAAGAACTCACACATAACTGGTGAATAACCCCTTAAGAACCGAGAGGCAACCGGGGTTCAATTCCAAGATTTTTCTATAGCTTAACATGAGTCTACTGAAAATCGCCATATTCTTTGGGATGGCACACTAAAGAATACCCATTTTGCGATGATTTCTTCCCACTTTCGAACCCAGCCCTACCTTTTTTCAGAGGTGTCATATCTGCCTATATTAAAACTTTATTTACATTTCCATATTCAAGCCTATCAATAAGCACAATTG
>JBAUBP010000086.1:0-4754 GCA_049676905.1 Bathyarchaeia archaeon | reverse complement strand
GATTTTTTCTTTGAGAATCCTTTCCACCAATCTAAGAAGCCATCTATAGCACGTTTACGATTATATCTCTCATGAAATAATTTGTTATACGCAGGTCTACCTACTGAGACAATTAATCTTGGTAAAGAAAATATTGCCATAACTATTGTAATCATTATCCATAGAAAACTGTTTTTTATCAAAGTCATATCGACAAGTAGAGTAGAAAAGTAATAGTCTATCGAGAAACTATCTGGAATGTAAAATAGTTTAGTAATAGAGTAACCACCCAGAAATAAGAAGCAAGCTATTAGTGCTATCCATGAATATGCTCCTAGAGCTTCAGCACCATCGCGTACATATGCCATAGCCATTGCCGCCAATCCAAGTTTTCGGAACTTCCAATCAAATTGATGACCATGTAAGAAGAGATACGAAGAATCTCCTCTTTGTATACCATTTATTGTGGATTCACTTTGTTTAGGATAAATTTCAGAGAATATTTCCAATTTCGAATTAGATAGTGGATATTCTCCCTGCAATTTTCCTATTAAATAATCATGATTTCCAACGAGATAGATCAACTCACACTTAAGGCAATTTATTCTATCTACAATAGTTTTTGAACAAAGGTAGATCGATCGATCACTTGCGTCCCATAGTTCGATTATATCGCCCGCTAATACAAGGTTTTCAGGAGGATAGACACGTTTCTTCAGGTTATCAATTTTCGAATCTATTACTATTCCGTTTTCTTGTGTTTCGAGTTGTATAATCCATTTTAACATTTCATTCAAATAACTAGGTTCACAAGTTGTTTTCTTTGAACGCAAGCCTAAGTGAGTATCAGCTATCACCATAATGCTCTTCAAAATTATTCAATACCAATTGGCTTTTCTAACATTAAATGCTTTTTAGTTCTAATATGAAAACTATAATGTAACTTCACTCTAAATTATGAGGTAACGATAGAACTTTGACTTTTAGCCATTTTCAGTATAAATTAACAGAACAAAGTAATGTAGTACTAATTCTTTTTGCGGTGCTAAGTTTTTCTATTGCATATGGATGGATTGAGGGTGAAATATATCCATACTATCCTTATCGTGATAATCTTAGTGTTTTTGGACGTTTCACATATTATCACGTTGCAATGTTAATACTTTTTTTGATAGTGGGTTTCTCAATTTCTTTTAGTCGTATTATGCAGAATTATCGGAAGAATCCAGCTAACTCTCTTCTTCATACAGGTCAACCGATGAACCTCAAGTCGAGAAGATCTTGCGGCTGGAAGTCACCCTCAATGTACCTGAGGCTCTTGAGAAGGTCGAAGTTGCCTTCGCAGGAGAATTATTGCTGCGGCTATTGCTGATATCGAGGCCAGTAGTCCTGCTGCTGGGAACTCGGGTATTGGTATGCCAGATTCTTCAAGGTAGAAGTCTTGTCCATCTGCCTGTCCGCCCCATGTTGCAACAACTGTTTTGGACTGTTCAGTGTAGCCTGCACCTGTTCCCGGCGGGATTAGAGCCATGCTGTTAAGGTATGTTTCTGGCTGAACATATTGCCAGTATACACCATCATATGTGTAGGTTCTGTATGTTGCGGATGCACCTTCAATAGTATTCGTTAACCATGAGCCTGCCCTAAAGTCTCCCATATAGTTTCGCGTATATGCAAAACCCGCAATTCTTCCTAAGAGGTCCATCTCGAATACGACTGTTGATATTCCTTTGCATGTCGTGGTTGTTGTTATTGTAGAGAGTTGGACGTATCTTCCTGGATATTCTGGATGCCAAGCATGAGCGACTATAGTGTATGTTCCTGGAGGAATACCATAGCTTCTCTTATGACCGGCAAAACGGTCGCCCTCCCCAAACTCGTATTTACCATTAGCGTTATAATTGTCGAATGGGAAGTAGTATCCGAAACGTTTCTTGTACCAGTTTGATAGAGCAGTGTCCATTGCTGTTTCTGGGTCGCCTGGATTAAGCCATGTTCCCAAGTTTGATCCGACTAGCTGGTTTTCTGGAGATGTAAATTCGCCGAAGCCGAAAAGTTGGAAGACCCAAGTTTGTACACCTTGAGGTTGTGCTGGGTTGAGTGCTCCGGGCCATGGCCATTGACTGACAGTATTTGTTGATGACTGCGGTACGCCTGTAATGTTGGCTGCAATGAGGTTTCCGTCCTCGTCAAAGGCTTCAATCCTGAATTGGTAGCTCCAAACATCGTCGGGTAATGAAGCAGGCAATAACTCTGTCTTAAAGTCGATTACAACTCTTATCTCAGCGCCTACTAGTAGATAGATTGGACTGTCACCTGTAGAGGTTCCTTTCTGAGCCCAGACCTCTACATCCTGCATTTGATAGTATCCTACTGTGTAAGCTTTTAGGGTATAAATTCCAGTTGTAAGTCCAGTTGGTCTTAGGTTACTCCTTAAGAATTCTGGAACAGAAGTTTCACGACCAGACAATCCCCTAAATTGGATATTGCCCGTACCAGTCCTCTGACGTTTATGGTCATAGTATCCTCCTGCAACCCATTTTCCTGCCTCATCAAATACATAGAGCCTGAGTTGTGCTGGTGGATGGACCCAGTTCACTGACTGCGTTGGGTCTTGACAGTCCCTAGAGTAGACTGTTGCGTCTATTATGGCTCCCTTGACGAGGTGGAAGCTCAGAGATCCGTTGGTACAGTATTGTACTGTATGTTGTGGAAATTCTTGTTGAACATAGCCTCTGTACCATGCCTTTATGGTGTATGTTCCTTCGGGCATTCCATGTGGAGGTTCCTTCCATCTGTGAGGTGAAGGCCCAATTCCAATGAGCATTAAACTGTATGCTGATGTTGTTGGGGTAGATTTAAAGTCTGTAAAATTCCATGCACTGACAACTCCATCCGAATCATATGCCTCTATGATTAGAGGACCAGCTTGGTCGGGTGGTACTTCTGCTGAGGGTAGTTCTTGGTCGTGCCAGTGTACTGTTGCGTTGATTACTCCTCCTTTAAAGAGGTCCATCTCGATGCTTGATTGTCCTGGAAACTCGACTGCTGGACAACTTATCAGATATTCTCTTGCTTGCCAGTATCCGAATACCCAAGCCTTAACATTATAGGTTCCAGGGATAAGACCACATGTGAAGTGTGCATTTGCGTCAGGAACATGTCCATCCCATCCAATCTCGACTCCAGAATAGCATGTTGGGTTTCCGAAAAATGCTGAGAATGCTGGTATCTGTTGAGCGTTTGCCTGAGTTATGTCGAAGAACCCGTCGATCCAAGTTACACGATTATCTTTGACATCATAAATTTCGATATAATAGTAAGCATATGGATATCCTAGCAGAGGTTCCGGATTTGGTGGATATAGTGTGGCTAGCTTCTTTCCAACTTCACCTAACGGCGTAGAAGGTGTACCGAATGTTGTATAGTGTGGCCAATCGACTGAACCTGTAGGACACTTGGAATATATTGTTAGGTTGAATTTGCATGATGGGTGTAGATAGATATCGATGCCGTGCAGTGATTGTCCTCTCTTTAACGTTATTTGTGTGGGTAGAGTTCGTGGTACGAAACCTGCAGCACACGCTGTTAAAGTGTAGACTCCTGGCGCTAGCCCCTCAATCTCATAGTAGCCTTCAGCGGTAGCGTTGAACCAACCCCAACCACATACAGGTCTACCTGTAGGCTCATTTGTCACAGGGTCAAGAGCTGTCCCGTTTGCGAAGACGTATCCTGGAGAATATACTCCTTCACCGTAGAATTGTCCATAGTAGTAGCTTGAATGACCAGCATATCTCACTCTACCTGTTATGTATCCTGGATCAACCTCACCCTTAACAACAAGCTGCGGATAGTTTTCGGGAGGAAATGATTCATACTGTTCGTATATGTTGTAAAGAAGCGTTTTCGTGTAAAAGACTTTGAAGAAGTATTTACCGGCGCATGAAGGGGCCTTCATGTTGAAAGCGACGATTTCATACATGCCCCACCGCCAGTCAGGCTTCTTCCACGGCTGCCGATCCTTGAAAGGATCCTCGCCAGCAGGATACAGGTAGTTAGCTGATTTTCCAGTAGTAGGATCCGTCACATTCGGCGCCGTTATAGCAATATACCACCAGTTCGGTGCTATTGGATGGTCGCTCTTCAACTTGCCAGTTTTAATGAAGTGATAGTCTGAGGTTATGCTTGTGGCAACCTTCCAACTGGATGGGGTATCTGCTACTGGCTCGAATTCTGGCGGTATAGCAATATAGAGCCATCTTGCTCGTGCAGAATGTTCCTCCCAGCTAATATCGATACCCGCACCTATGGGGCTTGTTTCGTTTCGTGATACGTTAATGTAGAAGTACAAGTTCCCGGTGGTATCGACTATTATTGCTCCGTCAGGCGAATAGTAATTCTGTTGAAGCGATAATGGCCGATAGTTGAGTCCCGGACTCACATATGCAAGGTGTCCGGCATCAAAGCCATTTACGTGGGCATATGCATCAGTAGCATGGTCATCATGCATAGTATTAGTCGGATTGCCCATAGGAGTCGCGGGGCCGTTGACACCTTGGAATCCCAAGGTATAATGCGCTGATACTTGCTGCACCCCAGCAAAGGTTGATAAGACCAAAAAAGGAAGAAGCAAGAGTCCTAACCCGAATTTTATCCCCATCTATACGCACCTAGTTACATTGTCCATAATTGCTGTCTGCGAAAGATGAAAATTCGTAGCTTAATTGTATGGAGCGTATATAATCTGCCAGCCAAGGGTCGTCCCACACCTAAGC
>JBAUBP010000085.1:0-1589 GCA_049676905.1 Bathyarchaeia archaeon | reverse complement strand
CAATCGCAATCTTATCTGTTACAGTCAATGCAGCTGGACAAGTAATTATTGCCGAAAGTCATTCATCTTACATTTCATCAAATGGAATACTCCATGTTGTAGGCGAAGTTAATAACAATCTTGACAGCACAGTAAAAAATGTCCAAATAAAAGCAACGTTCTTTGATTCTACTAACAACATTATCGCGACAGTAGCGACACAATCCATGTTGAACATCATACTGCCAGGAGAAAAATCACCATTCGAGATCCTATTATCTGACCAATCAACGGTCAATAAAGTCAACAGTTATGATTTGGTCGTAAGCAGCTATAGTAAGCCAATTGACATATTGCCACAGAATCTCAGAATAATCTCAAATAATTCTTACATCTCTAAAAGTGAATATTATAACATACATGGTAAAATTCTGAATGAAGGGCCATCAAGATGTACTTACACAATGATAGCAGCGACATGCTATGATACAAATGGAAAAGTTGTTGGAACTACCCAAGGTTTCACTGATCCTGCTACCATCATTTCAGGAAGAGAAGCTCAATTCAACATTATTATTCGCGATAGTGAACAAAGTAAAAAGGTAAGCAGTTATGCACTTCAAGTTCAAAGTAACGAAGCAGTCATGATTCCTGAATTTCCATTAGTAGTCATTCCATTATTCACTGCAATACTAGCTAGTATAACAATCCTTCAGCGAAAGACAGTGGTTATTCCGGTTATGCACGCTATTAGAGCTGTTAATCTTACTTCGACATAGGATGTCAAACATGCTTAGAGAGAATCGTGTCTATTCAGTAAGGAACACCATTGACGAAGTGAGTTTGTATAAATATGCCTCTGGCTTTTGTACTAATCAACGCTGAATTTGGTCAAGAAAAAAGTCTACTTACGAAGCTTAAGAGTATGAAAAATGTTAAGGAAGCATACTTCGTCTATGGAATATACGACATAATAGCCAAAATTGAAGCGAAAAACATGAATACAGTCAAGGACATTATTGCTTTTCAAATTAGAAAGATGAATGAAGTAAAGACTACCCTGACTATGTCCGTAGCTGACGTGATATAACATATTATGATTATTGGTGCAGGATATCCTGTTATAATAAACAAATAGTTCATCAATAATTTCTACCGGCAATGGATCGTTCTATGAAAAAATATTGAATTGCTCTATCGAATCCAAATTGGCTTCTATAATGAAATCTCTTTTTATGAGATCTTCAACAATGTTTCCTTTACTTCCTTAATTCCATTAAAGTCCATTACTACGGCTTTTTGTGACATGCGAAGATCTATGATCAAAAGTACTGATCCTGAAGCTAAAAAGAGCAAACCCGATACGAAAGATATGCCCGTGACGTTAACCATTAATTGAAGAGGAATAAACTCTCTAGTTAATATTAAGATTGATGACAGTATGAAGAGAAATATTCCGATAAGCAATGATGTTAAAGCTCTTTTCAGATGCATGCTTCTTTTAATGAATAGCTTGAGCTGAACATCAATATTGTCAACTCTTATACGATTAATTTTCAGTTCTCTTTCCTTGATAGATTCAGAATACAGAGATTTCAAAAGACACAATT
>JBAUBP010000084.1:0-2395 GCA_049676905.1 Bathyarchaeia archaeon | reverse complement strand
ATCAAACAACAAGCTCAAATGAGCAACTTCCAGTTAATCCACTAGTTTTGCCCACTCTCACCACAGTTCTAGTTGCTGCGCTGGCAATAATCCTAACTCTGCATTCCCAAAGGAAGAAGAAAGAATGCTTTTCCATAACATCGTAAATGGTTGCGTTCAGCCTTGTCTGTACCGAAACTCAACAAAATCTTCAACCCAAGAAGCATTGCAATCATAGGGGCGAGTGATGAGGAAGGCTCTATTGGATATACACTAACGAAAAATCTGACAGAATCAGAATTCAAAGGTAAGACATATCCGGTTAATATCCATAAACAAGAGATTCTTGGCCTAAAAGCATACACGACCGTTGAAAAAATTCCAGAAGCAGTTGATCTGGCTATAATAGCTACCCCTGCCAAAACAATTCCAAATATAGTAGAACAATGTGGTAAGGCAGGAATAAGAGGAATCATTATCGTATCTGCTGGCTTCAAAGAGATCGGAGAAGAAGGCAAAGCGCTAGAAGAGAAGATCCTGGAGATAAAGAAAAAATGGAATCTTCACATTATCGGACCTAATTGTTTGGGGGTTATACAAACAAGCATTGGGCTCAATGCAACATTCACAAACAAGATGCCAAAACAGGGCAACATAGCATTTATCTCTCAAAGTGGTGCACTCGGAGCAGCAATCCTTGATTGGGCCATCCATAAGGGTATAGGTTTTAGCAATTTTGTATCAGTAGGATCGATGATCGATGTTGACTTTGGAGATCTAATAGACTATTTCGGTACTGATCCAAAAACGACCAGTATACTGATGTATATTGAAGGGATTACCGATGCCAGAAAATTCATGAGTGCCACAAGACACTTCGCAAGAACAAAACCAATTATCGTTGTGAAAAGTGGGAAATTTAATGAAAGTGCCAAGGCGGCTGCCTCTCATACAGGTTCTCTCACAGGAGAGGATATGATTTACGATGCAGCATTCAAACGTGCAGGCATAGTGAGGGTGGAGGAAATAGCCGATCTATTCAACATCGCCGAAATTTTGGCCATGCAAAGACTTCCTAAAGGCCCAAAACTAGCTATCGTCACGAACGCCGGCGGACCAGGAATAATAGCAGCAGATGCATTAATCGCTAGAAGAGGTAAACTGGCAAAAATCAGCCAGGAAACAATGGGAAAACTCAATGAAATCCTACCATACTATTGGAGCAAAGGTAACCCTATCGACATTCTAGGAGATGCTGACGCCAACAGATACAATTCAGCAATACAGTCATGCATCAAAGATGACAATATCGATGGTCTACTGATAATTTACACACCGCAGGGTATGGCAAAACCTATTGAAATTGCAGAGAAGCTTGTGAAACTCTGCAAAAGGGAAGGTGCTCAATGCCCTAAGACCATTTTAACTTCTTTCATGGGCTATAAAGAAGTTGAAGACGCAAATAATATTCTCATCCAAAATGGGATCCCAATCTACTCGACACCTGAGCAGGCAATTGCATCGTATATGTACATGTACCAATACAAACGAAATCTAGAGCTTCTATATGAAACACCTGAAGAGTTACCTGCAAGTAGTGTTCCGCCTAAACGTCCACTCAATGTGATCATGAGGAAAGCTGCAAAAGAAAACCGAGAAGTATTGACTGAATCCGAAGCAAAACAATTCCTAGAATATTACAATATCCCCGTCGTCAAAACACTGGTTGCAAGAAATATAGACGAAGCAGCAATGTATGCGTCAAAAATTGGCTATCCAGTGGTCATGAAGATCATCTCACCACAAATTATCCATAAGACTGATGCTCAAGGAGTAATACTTGACATAACATCGGAAAAAGAATTGAAGGCAGCATACAATGAAATTATGAATAATACGAGAAAATTCAATCCAAAAGCAAACATTCAAGGCGTTACAATCCAACCAATGATCAAAGAGCATGGATATGAAGTAATGCTGGGATCGAAGTCTGACCCACTTTTTGGGCCTGTCATCATGTTCGGAATGGGTGGAGCTTGCGTCGAAATATTCAGAGACATCGCCATTGGCCTCACACCATTAAATCAAACTTTAACCAAGAGACTTATGGAAGAGACCAATTGCTACAGAATTCTGAAAGGTCATAGGAATGCGCCACCAGCCAATATTACACTTCTCGAAGAATTAATGATCAGATTTTCACAAATGCTAGTAGACTTTCCGCAGATAAAAGAAGTTGATATAAATCCTGTATTCATAAATGAAAAGAAAGCTCTTGCTCTCGATGCACGCATTATAATTAACAACGCAAATGGATTCGCCTGGGCACAGAGTGAACGTTACAAGCATCTAGTAATTTGCCCATACCCAAAAAAATATGAATCGCTTTGGACTCTTCGCGACGGTACAACAATTC
>JBAUBP010000083.1:0-1658 GCA_049676905.1 Bathyarchaeia archaeon | reverse complement strand
TAATCTACCAGACGCAGTTTTATTAGCTTGGCAATGGTATTGAATATGGACTCAAGCTCACTTGAATCCGGGGTCACGTAATAAAATTCGTCATCGGGGTCACTGGCAATCGACCTGAGATAGTCTTCCCTTATGTTACCCAGGCCAATGACATAGATTTTTATATGTTTATCCTTCAGCTCCTGGGCAAAATCCATGGCCATTTGTCTAGCAGTTTCACAGACATATGGTCTTAGTTCACTATTATGAGGAATGTTACAGTATGGCTCAATATAACTACCTATAGGATAGTCTTCAAATACCCACCATCTGGTAGTACTCTGGCGACACGCTGTTTGGCCTGGAAATGGTAACCCATCCCCTGTAGGTCGACTCTCCACACCTATGGAACTGCACCAACTGGTATCCGGGGTATCGGGACGACATAAACTATCACCCACACTGCCTGAGCAGCTTCCGTTCGAGCCCGAGCAGTAAACCACACCATCATAATCTATACCGTTACGGGTGAATTCATGTCTAAAGGCATTGGGATTTCCATCTGTAAAGAAGACGAGATACTGTTGTATGCGCTGATCTCCTGAAACGAGTGTCTGATCTGTAAAGCCTATGGCAGAATCATCACTTTGGTCTATGGCATCCGCTGCATTTGTGTAACCTCTTCCATCCATGGCACCGACAGCGGCCTTCATTGGGTCAACAAAGTCATGGCTAAGGGGAAATTCCACGGTTACGCCGGTAGCAAAGGAGATAAGGCCCATCTTGTCGCCACTCTGGGTATCCTCAAAATAATCAACAAAGCTTTTGGCAGCAACCTTAAGATCAGGCATTGCTCCGCTGGCTTGCATGGAGCCCGACCTGTCCAGCACCATCATTACCTCCACTTCCTTTTTTGCTGCTGCACCATAGTTGCCTGCGTGGACAACATCAATTCCAAATAGACGCACAAGCAATGTACTCTTAGGACTCGTGGCAGTGACTTTGATCTTCCCGTGTTCCTTCTCACTGTCATCGAAGTGGATAGTGCAATCACTTGTCCCTAAATATCCTTGAGCAAAATTCTCATGGGCAAAGTCATCCACCAGAGTTTCCAAATCAACGTGAGGATTGGATATGTTCTTGGCCGCAGCCAGGGCTGAGGCATCCACTGACTTTGACAGCTCCGCCTTTATCAGATACCACTGACCTACCTCAAATCCCAGGGCGGTGAATCCCAGCAGGACTGTCAAAAGAATTGCAAAGGTTATTAATATGGCACCGCTTTGGTTGTTGGAAAGTCTTTTGTTTTCCATCTTTGGCTCCTTGGCAATCCCTGAACTGGTTAATTGATGATTACCTATCGATCCCATGAAATAAACGGTCCTTTCACTCCTAAAAAACGGATTTGCTTCCTATAATGATGCCGTCACCATGTGTTAGAAGGATGCCTTCAATGAAATTGGGCAACGGAGTAATGGGGCGATACTTATAAAACACCTCTGCCACTGTAATTTCGGATATGTCTGCGGTTTGATTAGCTTTCTTAAATACGAGATGCTCGTACATCGGCTGCGATAACCCCAGTTGACCTCCCACGAGACGACTACCTACAGATAGGCCGCCTCGCGACCTCTGCACGGCAATCACAGGATCTCCATTTTCTGAGGAGGTGCCTGCAC
>JBAUBP010000082.1:0-2332 GCA_049676905.1 Bathyarchaeia archaeon | reverse complement strand
TCATTTCTTGAGCAGATTTTTCAAATGCTCCAAAAAGATTAGTCAGGCCAATCGGGGCGGGTATAGCATCAATTGCTGCTTTAAGCTCGGGTTTTCCGGTCGCATTATCTGCCAAAGTGAAATTTTTTCTAATAGTGGCTTGTTCACTAAATGTTATGAGTTCGATTCGGTCATTATCTCCTTGAAAAGAGTCTATGAAGCTTTTTGAGGCTACCTTCATATCCGCAAATTTCTGACCTGTCATGCTACCAGTTCTGTCAAGGACAAGTACTGCATCAACAATTCCTGATCCAGGAGCACCCATTACAGAAACGTTGATAGTTACAGTCATCGTTTCACCGGGCAACGCAACATTTGGCGTTATGGTTTTTGTTGTGACAACTGTACCTATAGCCTGAGCTTGAACATACTGCGGAACAAAAGGAATCAATAGAATAGAAATCGCAAGGAGGACCTTTATGTAAGAATATACTGATAATCGACTCATAGATTTTTTTTCTCCATAATCTAGGCCAATTTTTTATGCTAATCAGCTAACTCTAGCCACTATCATCTGAAGAAGAGGTACAAGAACCTTATCATTGCCCGAAAAAAACCAGTTTAAAAAAATGTTTAAAATCAACTAAAATCCTAAACTACAAATTATCGGCGATAATAAGCCTTTTTCGAGAGATTAAAACCATACAACACTAATAGCACCATTTCACAAAACCATTTTTTAACTCTCCAAAGAAAATTGATGCACGCGCGTGCACTCAAAACTGTAGGCAACTAAGAAAAGATTGTAATCAATAATTGTTTTTACATGCGTTACTCTTTTGTTCATTTTATATGTGAAGAGACCAATCGAAGAAGTTTATCGTACACCTTTTCAATTCTTTGAACTTCACTGGTAAGAGATTTCATTTTATTCTCGGATTTCCTTTTCCTGTCTTTTATCATTCTTTTGACTTCTTCTGGATTTGGACTGCCCGTTGTTTGTCGCGATCTAAGTGATTCAGTTGGATCAAGAGTTCTCTTCAACTCCTTCTCTGTTATTGTAATTTTCTTTCCAAGTGTATCTTGTGAGTATGTTGAAACATCTTCGGAAGATAGATTGTTTAATGATTTTCCTGATTCAACATATTTTTTCACTATGAATCCTACAAGCTTATGCGACTCTCTGAATGACAGGCCTTTCCTAACTAGTTCTTCTGCTAGATCTATGGCGCCCGCGTAGCTTTCAGATGCAACCTCAAGCATTCTACTCTCATTTACTTTGAGTGTCTTCATTATTCCTTTGAGAATCTCTAGACAATTCTCTACAACATCTATGCTATTCCATAGTGGCTTTTTTGTTTCTTGATGATCCAAGTTGTATCCAGTCATTAATGCCTTGAATATTGTAAGAAGGTTCACTAGTTCTCCGTAGACTGTTCCTGTTTTACCTCTGATCAATTCAAGAGTGGATGGATTCTTTTTTTGTGGCATAACACTTGATGTTGATGCGTATTCGTCTGAGACCTCAACATATCCAAACTCAGCACTTGACCAGATAATGAGATCTTCAGATATTCTGCTTAAATTCATCATAATAATTGCCAAGCAGGAAACTGTCTCGATAGCAAAGTCTCTGGAACTTACAGCATCTATCGAATTCTCAACAATATCATTAAAACCTAACAGTTTTGCAGTTTTCATACGGTCTAATGGAAAACTTGATCCTCCAAGAGCACATGCACCTAACGGAGAATTCAGACGAGTGTAACATTCTCTAATACGTTCAAGGTCTCGGAATAATGCATCAATATATGATACCAAGTAATGTCCGAATGATGTTATTTGACCATGCTGAAGATGAGTATAACCAACCATTACAGTATCCGAAGTGTTAGCCGCCTTTTCCAGTAAGATATCAATAAGATCTAATATTTCCCGGCTGATTTCATTCAGTTCTCTTCTGATGTATATTCTTAGATCAAGAGCGACCTGATCATTTCTTGACCTTCCAGTGTGAAGTTTGCCTCCAACTTCTTGCCCAATTTTTTTTATGACATAATGTTCAACGAATTCGTGTATATCCTCAAATTCAGGATCCAACTTTATCTTTCCTTGGATCCAAAGTGTGCGAAGTTCTTCTAAGGATGTTAGAATCGCTTTGAGATCTTGTTTTGACATAATCTTTTGTTGATGTAACATTATGTCGTGTGCCATTGTGCCGATGACATCATCTAGAAGTATTCTCTCATCATCATCTATAGAAGACATGAAACGAGATGCCAATTTATCAACTCGTTCCCCCAGTCGCGATCTATATACACCTGACACCAAGGCTACCAACACCTCAACTAGA
>JBAUBP010000081.1:0-2486 GCA_049676905.1 Bathyarchaeia archaeon | reverse complement strand
CTATGATAATAATCAAAAGTACGGCAGAGAAAATTTGTCTAGGACTCAATATTTGCACACATCACTTCAATCGCTAATCTATATTATGTAAATCATACCCCAGTAAGCATATACTGTTCGAAATATTGGAATTATTCATACTATGAAAAGGTTACTGGGAAGACAAATCCTTTTTAATATCTCACATAACCTGAATTTACTGAAAATTGTTATATTTGAAACTAGCATAATTATTGGATACGAAAATGGTAAACAAAATACTTGTCAAATTAACAATAGTAAGAAAAAAGGACAACTATGGTAATGCAATATATCGTTCACCAAGAATATATTTACCTATAAAATTAACTGATGACTCAAGTTTCCCATTTAAAGAAGGGCAACCTCTACTGGCAAAAGTAGTTGGTGAAAAGCTCGTCATAGAGAAGATACCTAAGAAAAAACGTAAGCGTGTAACATCAAAGACTTAATCCTTATAATTAGTATCAATAACTATTATGGAGAAGATCAGATGGCCAATGTAAAAATATTGATAACTCAAGTATCTGGAGAAAGATTATGGGGGACCGATACATCTCTCCCATCACAATTGCAAATATCAGTAAATGTTAACCTGCTTGGATTTGAGAGGAAATCTCCAGAAATAATTGAAGCTCCCTTCGTTTTCACGGCATCATTTACCCCATCAGTTGCTCAAATCAACATAAAAGGCAGAGCACAAACATCAGGCGAAAAAAATGAACTAGACAGAATCATGGAGGAACATAAGAGCAAAAAACCCCCTCCTAATATGATCATACAAGCCGTATCCAGTATAGCTATAGCAGAGTCAATAGTCATTGCGAAGACGATCGGCGTTCCTCCACCAATTCCACCATTTCCTGGAACACAAACACAAGAAAAGAAGACTAACACAAAATATACGACCTGAGGGTCCAATTTTTCGAAGGGTTACTGACCCTCCAATAAATTGGATCATAAGCAAATCACTAAAAACTTCTCATTCATCGTTGATAAAATGCGACTTTTCCTTATGAAGCGTGATCATTATGCATCGTAAACGTGATCTTTTTAGTTCTCCATAATACACAATTTGGAAGCCGAATACTAGTACTTTTTTCTCATGTTGAGCATATCGATATCATCTTTAGCGTAATATGCGTCTTCAAGTCTGATCTCAATATACTCCTAATTTTGAATTTTAATTTAGAAGAAATTGTTATTTCAACATTTTGGGACTCAGGTGAATTCTTTTTCCCATCTTGAAGCTATCTTTTCGAGGTTTTTCCTGAAATCCTCAAATTCGACAAAGAATCCTTCTTTTAATGAGTCTCCAACGTACCTCTTGCTCCAAGAGACCATGCCCATATTGAGAAGATCTCTCCAGACGTAATAGACTAATCTTCTTGAGGCTTTGAATGGCTTATTTTTCCAAATTAAAGATCCACTTCTAATTTTAACAGCAAACGAATTCAATGCATGTTTGGAGAAATAACCCTTCTTACCTTTGAGTTCTTTAATTAAAAAATTCAATATTATTCGTTGTTTGGTATTTGCCGGATACATTATGCTAGCAAAATCAGGATAGAGATTCAACGAAATAGATTCCTTATCGAAATGAATACCCCTCAAATGCTTTCGTGCAATCTTGACTGCATTTTTTTGAGCCATAATAAGTCACTTTCAGTGATCTACATGTTTTGCCTACATAGGCCATGTTTGCAATGCATATTGCATATACGGTTTTGTTGAAATATATATCTTGTGCAATCAAAATTGCACACACCTAAAATACGTCAATTGCGATAAACTTGAAGCTTCATTCAAGCAAGCATGATTATGCGCACTTAAGACTAAGTGGGTAAAAAACTATGTCAGTTTTGAATATAAAAATAAGAAAAAAAACTCAAATTAATTTAGTCAATATTTGATTTTCAATAAATTATTTCAAAATTCTGGGAACATAATTTAGTGGTGCACCAGCATTGATGAGTGGTTCTTTCTTCATTTCGCTTGAATCCCTTCGGCAAATGACCGATGTATGCCATTACCCAAGAACGTAAATGTGAATGGTTCACAGTTTCACGCTCCTTTGGATCGACAGCTAGGATGACGGCCTCCAGAAATACTAGTGGAAGAACTGTATCAAAAAAGTATTTCTAGTCTACAAACTTGATTTTAAAATTCTGCCATTTGACGTCGAAGTCGTTCGCCTACCCAGTAAAGGAAGCCATCAAGATTTGGTTGATTTTTGCTTACCTATGAAAAAATACTTAGCTAACTAACAGGCTAAATTATTAGTGAACCCTTACTCCAATATATTGGATGGATCCAAAACAATCCAAAATATTGGAGTGCCTGAAAAAGAATTCGAAATTTAGGCTTGCTCTTCGTCTCTTTCTTCTTTTTGCTCTTTACTCGATAAAGCCCATGCCATGAATGCGACTCCCATACCAATTCCGACAACCATTAACATAATCCAATAG
>JBAUBP010000080.1:0-3680 GCA_049676905.1 Bathyarchaeia archaeon | reverse complement strand
GTTCTGGATTAAAAACCAATTTCCATCATTAAATGTTTCCATCTCTGGCTTAATGTTTCGTTCGAGCATAGTCTGAGCAAATTTTTCTGTATCACTGTATGTGTTTTTAAAAACTGATTCTATATGCTCGTCTTCGTCTCTGCCTGTTAGTGGCGGTTTTCGAGCTTTATTCATACCTCTCATAGTCAAGGTACCCATATTTAGACTGCACATCTCAGGATTTGCATAGGCAGCCTGAAGTCTTTCCTCTATGCTCATATTCGGTCCGCCGCCAGTTGTGTTATTGATGATGATGTCAGGACAGAGCTCTCTAACACGTTTGTTTATGTCAAGATAGATGTCTTTGTCGCCTATTGGTTCAGCATACCCTTTCTTGGGATCTCTTGCATGGATGTGGACTATTGATGCTCCAGCTTCGTAGGCGCCAAATGCTGCTTTTGCCTGTTCTTCAGGGGTCTCAGGCATGTTTGGATTAACTTCCTTGCCTTGCCATCCTCCAGTGATGGCACAAGAGATCATTAATGGTGGCATCTCGAATTTTTCGTGTAGCTTAAGGTATTCTCTTGGACTCCCGTAGTTCCAAGTTAGTTTGTATGGTTTACTCATCTCAATACACCGTTGTAACGTGCTCTTTATTGAAATCATAGATATTGATTAAGTTATAGTGAGTATCCAATCCAGTGGAAAAGTGGATTTAAAATTATGCGATTTATTCTGATGCATTACTCTTATCATTTTGGAAGGTATAGTAGCATCTGAATCGGTTTTATGAAAGATGAACAACGTATGTTTCTCTCATAATTGCATAAAGTGTTGTCTTAAAACCCAGATGCCGCTAAATGATTCTGATATCAGAAAGATTAGTGGACTTGGATTCAAGAATTTCTTTAAAGTAAATAAGATTGGTATAAGACAACTTAGAAACTACAAGGGAAAATGTACCTTTCATAATGGAAAGATATGCAAGATCTACAATTCTCGGCCTACAGGCTGCCGGCTTTATCCAGCTGTTTTCGATGAGTTCGAGAATAAAGTGATTTTGGATAATCACTGTCCATTCAGAGAAGAGTTTCTATTGACTACAAGTATCTCAAAAAAAGTTATTGAACTCCTAAAGGAGTTGGACGAGAATAAAGGAAAATAAGATATTTGTGGCCGGCCATAAATAGAATATTAAATAAAGAATTATTAGCATGCTAACTTCATAATTTATCGAGATAAAACAGCTATTGGCGGTAAAGTTATTGTCATGGTCATCATGGATATCGAAATTTGTCGAAAAGAAAGTAATGAATGAAGTGGGAAAGCAACTAAATCTTGAAGTAAAAGACGGAAATATTGATTTTAAGTCAACAAAGAAATGTAAATTCTGTCAAACAGACATGCCTTTGGTAGATGTATTCTGTCCAATATGCTCCAAATCACAAAAATAAACCCTAGATTTCTTTTCAATATCATAATGCCCTTTGTTTGCATTTATTGAATCAAAGGTTCTGTCGAATTGAATAACGGGCAATTCAAAGTTGCTGTAGTCCAGACGGATCCTCATTTTCCTCCAAGTAAAAAAGACTCAATCCAAAAAGCTATCAAAATTATCGAAGAGGCTGGAGCAAAAGGAGCTCGAATTATTGTATTTCCAGAGACGTTCATACCCGCTTATCCAAATTGGGCAATTGAAGCGAAACCACCATTAAATTGGTATGAGAAATCTAAAAGATTGGTTGAAGAATCACTTTTTGTACCCGGTCCCGAAACGGAAAGCCTCTGTGAAGCAGCGAAATCTTCTGGAGCAATTATTTGTATTGGGATCAATGAACGAGACCGAGAACGAACCAACTCCATATACAATTCGATAATTTTCATCGACGATAATGGAAAAATATTAGGTACTCATAGAAAGCTGACGCCTGTCTATCGAGAAAAAGTATTTTGGAAAAGTGGAAAGCCTAAAGATCTTAACTGTGTCTTCAAGACAAATTATGGTATAATTAGCGGACTGATCTGCGCTGAACATCTTAATCCGCTATTAAAGTCTGCAATGTTCATTCAGCAAGAACAAATTCATGTAGCCTGTTATCCGGGTTGGAGTCTCTTGCCTCGATATATGATGCAAAGTTCAATACGACAATACGCTATTGAATGTCAATGTTATGCTCTTGCATCATCACAATATATTCAAGGTAAACCCGAGAACTCTGATGATGTCGAAGCCAATTGGGATTTCTATGGTGGCAGTGCTATAATAGATCCAATGGGGAACTATCTTGCAGGGCCATCATATGAAAAAGATGAGATATTATATGCAGATATTGATCTCTCAAAAATATTAGAGAGAAAAATTTGGATCGATATGGCAGGTAAAGATGGGAGATGGGATGTGATCCCATATCTCTTGGATAAATCTAATCAGCTAGAACTTCTTTAGATTTTTTTGATTTCACGATTTCTTAAAGAGAAAAATGTAATCAATGCACCGATGAGCAATAAAGCCGACAAATAAGGAGCGATTATACTCACTTTATCCACAGGCATCAGTACGCCTGCTACCGGCGGCAGTCTAGGTTGTCCAGGTCCACCTATCATAGTAATAACGCCGGTTGTAGGATCGTCATCCCCTAAACCTCCCTCAACTAACTGGAGTATAATGAAATTATCAGCATCATCATCTGACAATGGAACTGGATACCAAGTAGAACTTGATGGATCATAAGCCCAATACTCAGTGCCCTCGAACATGGATGTTGGTAGTCTTATGAACATATTCACTGTATCGCCTGGATTCAAATTAGTAATTTCAATCGAGAAGAAACCGTGAATGAAATCTAGTTCAGGTTTACCTACGTCAGGTAGTGATTCTTCATTTACTGCGTTAAGTTGGGTAAGACATCCTATGTCTGTATCGAACTGTGCAATGCCTGAGCCGGTGCTTGTCTCAACAGTTGCACCTCTGATCTGGAATGTTCCCCGTGTCCAATCATTGCTCCATTCAAACCCATCATAGCCTCTAACGCGAACGTGATATACTGTGCATATGCTTAGAGGACTACCGCTATATTGAATTGAAGTACTGGATCCAGAGCATACCGAAGGATCCCACAGGTCATTACCATCAAGAGATGTGCCTACTTCGATTTCGTATTGGTTTTGTGAATCTCCATCAGGATCTTGATAGGTCCAGCTGAAAGTAGGTGTGAAAGTCTTGATGTCTTGAGGGTCGGTTAACCCTTCAGTCTTAAGATCAGAGGCTGTTGGTAATTGATTGATCATAAACGTCTGATCTGAAGTATACTGCCCCTCTAAATCTAGGGTATCCCATGTCTTGATACGCCAATGGTATAGCGTTCCCCTAGCAAGTGCGGTGGCGGGAGGTCCAACACTACCATATTGTACTGATTGTGACGCATCAGTTTGTTTCGTTGAATTCCACATATCATCGCTGCCGGCAGATGTTCCAACTTCAAGTAGATAGGCAGTCTGCATATCGCCCGGATCAGGATCACTAAAAGTCCAGGAGAAATCTGGTGTAAATGTTATAATATTTGTTGGATTTGTTTGTCCTTCGCAGAGTGGATTATCTGGGGGGTTAGGTGCGGAAATATCGATCGTATATCCAAGTAATGTGATAGAGTTGTCAGAACTTTCAACCCTGGCTTGGAAGATCTGACTATCATCTAATCCAA
>JBAUBP010000079.1:0-19561 GCA_049676905.1 Bathyarchaeia archaeon | reverse complement strand
GTTTAGCTCAGTATATGCTTTGATTCTATTACCCACCTCTAAAAACGGCTCTAATTCAGGTGATTCAAGGATCCCTACATATCCAAGCAATAACACAGTTGAGATTGAACGTCTCACATTCCTTCGTGCTTGGCTCAAAGTTCTATCGAAAGCACCTCTACTTAATATATTTCTATCAGTTCTAAGCTTTGGTCTCTCTCTTGATAGGTTGCCTTTATCAAATATGTCTTCAGAAAATGAGTTTATTATCAAACTCTCAAATTGTTTATGTGTAATATTACTGTTATTAAGTAAAATTTTTAGGATTTCATCATCAAAAGTCTTCTTTAGTAATTTTTTTGTTTCTCTTATTCTAGAATCAAACCGTACTGTACTTTCCCTTTCCATGCATACAATATTGTATGCATACTATTAAACAGTTAACTATCAATCAGGAGGTCTTTTAATTGTATAATTCGTTTTCATTGCGTATTCATTTTTACAAATTTTTGTTTAATTTCATACTCTGTTAATAGATTAGAAGTCATGATATACATTACTTAGTTTATCAATATTTTCAGGTCTTAAATCTCTTAAAGTGGGAATAAAAGGTCTAGTCTTATCTAATTCACGTAAGTCTACATTACTATAAATTGGCTCCTCATCATAATAAGGCCCTTTTATAATAATATCCCCATTAGGACCCACAATCTGGCTTCCCCCCCAAAAATTTAGTCCATCTTCAATTCCCACACGATTAACCAACACCATAAATATTCCATTTTCAATAGCCCTAGCCTTGATTAATATTTCAAAATATTCTTTCCTAGTAGATGGCGATGCAGAAATACAAATAACAAGCTCTGCCCCTTCAAGCGCAAGTATTCTATAAATCTCAGGAAAATACAAATCATAACAAATACTCATTCCAATCTTGAGACCTTTTACATCAAAGCTCTTGACTTTGTTTCCTGGACGAAAATATCTTTTTTCCTCGAAAACGGAGTGTGTAGGCAAATATAGTTTATCATAACTGTATATTTCCTCATCTGGACTAAATTATTGATGAGTTATAGATTACATTTTTTACTCTTCCTATTGTGGGCATTCCGAAAACTATTAACATATTATTTTCTTTTGTAATTTTTTTTACGTAATTTACAGAAGGTCCATTGATGCTCTCAGCCAATTGATAAAAAGCATCACGACAGATGTATCCTGTCACAGACAGCTCAGGAAAAATCAAAAGTTCAGTATTTTTCTCTCTTGCAGTAGCACAAACATTTTCTATTATTCCAAGATTATGGGATTTATCTCCAGTCTTAGTTGCTATTTGTGCAAGTGCCACGTTTATCCTTTTCATGTCCATCACGAGCAAATATCTAATATGAAATTAATTTGAATAGGATCCATAATTAATGTCATTGTTTATGTAAATGATTTATTTGTAATAGAATTTCATTTGACATATTACTATATATTTACTTTCTATTCTGTGTTATAGGGCAATCTGAAATCATGACCAACTGTTCTAAGAAATAACTTTGGAATCAATGGTGTTCTACGTTTATGTTCCATTTTTTTCCATCTGTAATATATTTTGTCTACAAACTCTATGGAAACTTCTAATTCTTTTGCTATTTCATTTGTATTCCACCAATGTTCAAACCCATAGAGTATGAGGTCTAGTGTATCATAATCAGCGCCTAATTCTGTCTTTGCACTTTGTTGAGGCCAGAGATCTGGTGAAGCAGGTTTCGTAATAATTTCTTTTGGAATTCCTATGTTGTTAGCGATCTGGCGAACATTACTTTTATAGAGATCTGCGATTGGCTCAATGTCACATGCTCCGTCGCCGAACTTTGTGAAGTTTTCGGGGATAGGTTGAATTCAGCCTATCCTATCCGAGCATCATTTCACTCTTATCAGTAGTTCCGACGACTAAGCGGTTGAGAACATTGGAATAGTAAAATAGTGTTAAAGCACGGATCCTAGCCTTTACATTTCCATTTGATACTTTATTCTCTTTTCTGAATATTGGAATGTTAACAAAGAAATTTCTAATGATTTCGCTTATGTTGATTATCTTAAAATCTATGTTAAACATTTTTGCTACTTGTTCAGCATGATCAATATTCTTTTGATTAAGATTTTCATCTTCGGGCAGGCACAATCCAAGAATCTTGTTTTTTTCACTTAAAGCTCTTGAGCATAATGCAGCTACAACACTTGAATCAAGACCCCCAGACATGCCAAGAACCACTCCTTCACTTCCAGCCCTATCGACATAATCTCTTATGAAGTTCTCAATTCTTTCAATAGTCATTACTGGATTATCCAGTTTCAATATATCTGGCTTCAGTTGCACAACCATCTTCCCCTATCATTCTGTATATATTACTAGCTTCAATTAACAAACATTTTCCATAAAACTCTGGTTCAGACACTTGAGCCCTATTATTAAGATATTTTAATAGTTAGATGTCTCGGACTATAATCTACAACATTTCGTGGTGGGATTTCAATATTGCTTGACATATACCAAAAAATTACTGAACTTTTGGAAAAGGGAGAAACTTTTGCTGTGGCTACAATAATCCAAGCAGAAGGATCTACACCGAGAGGTATTGGAACTAAGATGATTATAATGAATGACGAAACCATCTATGGAACTATTGGAGGTGGTTGTGTCGAGTCTGCTGCAATTATGGCATCAATTGAAACCTTGAAAGAAGGTAAACCCAGAGTTGTAGATTATTCATTGGAAGAGGAAGAGAAAGGCGGCATAGGAATGAGGTGTGGGGGCAAAGTTCAACTGTCTATAGAGGTACTTCAACCCATTCCCACACTACTTGTGATTGGTAGTGGCCATATAGCTACATCTCTAACGAAGTTGGGAAAAATCATTGAATTTAAAGTCGTTGTTCTGGATCCTTTTGCAAAGAAAGAAGATTTTCCTGAAGCAGATTTAGTAATAGCAAAACCAGTGGATAATGGTATAGCAGAAATAAAGATAACACCACAAACCTACGTAATTATAGTCACACGCCATCAATACGATGAAGCAGCTCTTCGTGAAGTTATCAAATCAAACGCTACCTACATAGGAATGGTTGGAAGTGAAAACAGAGTAGAAACAGCTTTTAATATTCTGATGAAAGAGGGAATATCAAAAGAACTTTTACACAAAGTATACGCTCCAATAGGATTAGACATAGAAGCAGAAACTCCAACCGAAATAGCAACAAGTATAATAGCAGAAGTAATAAAGCATCGTCGAGGCGGAACAGGAAGAAATCTAGCCCTAGGAAAAAAATAATTCACATCAAATTTACATGAGGTATTGAGTATGGGTAGAAGGAGAAGAAGAGTAGCTAAAGTAGTTAAGAAGAAGCTTCCCACAATATTCATGTGTCCAGCTTGTGGGGAGGAATCAGTTAGGGTAAACCTCAAGGGCAGTTCCGGAAAAGCTATAATACAATGTGGATCCTGTAAAATAAAAGACGAATTTGAAGCATCATCATCTGATGGAATTGTAGATGTATACTGTATGTTCACTGATAAATATCGATCCAATGCAGAAGCCAATCAATAAAAGAAATAACTCTCAAATTTTTAATCAATATTAGCGCGCGCTATGATAGCTATCTAATACATTGATCTAATTAAGTGATAGACATGCTTCTTGGCATAGGGGAGATAGCTATTATCATAATAGTTACTTTAGCTATTTTTTTGCCTGAGTTATCTAAAAGAAAAGAAGACAAATCATCACATAAATTCAAACTATACTTGATAATTGCTTTACTTATAGCCTTAGTCTTGATTCTATCTAGATTTGTTTTCAGGATATTGTCAATATTTGGGCTGTTAATCTTTTTTCTCATGATAGTCTTATACGCAGTATTCAAAAAATTTGCAGAGTGAAAAGATGACCAGAACAAATTTGTTAATATTAATTTGTATATTATTCAATTTTTTTATATGGAGTACAAACACAGAATCTTGGTCATTTCTATTCTTTAGTACTGACAACTTACTATCAGGAAGATTTTGGACTGTTTTTACAACTCTCTTTATCCATGCAGATGTATTTCATCTGTTTGGTAATATGCTGTTTCTATATGTGTTCGGTAACACATTGGAGAATATTGTTAATGGTAGAAATATGCTACTCACATTTTTTACAGGAGGAATTGTTACATGTTTATTGGGAATACCATTTTATGATTCAGAGACTTACCTAGTTGGTGCTTCTGCTGCAATTTTTACACTGGCAGCAGCAGTAATGCTAATTAAACCATTAAAATTTTCTTGGTTATTTCTGATGATGCCAACAGGATTAGTTGCGATACTATACTTCTTTTACAATATTATTGCTATATATCAAGGATCATCTGGAGGTGTAGCTTACATCTCTCACATTATTGGATTTTTAGTTGGTATTCCGTTTGGTATATCTTGGAGCGAAAATTGGACACGAAACATTTGCGTAACTTTCTTAATGCTGGTAATATATTTGGTTATCATAACACTATTTGCACCACTAATTCTTGAGTCTATTAAGGATGTATTAGCAAATATTTGAAAAATCAAATTTGCAACGTTTTTTAGTCAGACCCAGATGTGAGTGTACTTATCAGCGCCAAAAGACCGCCAATTATGATAAGTATTCCACCAATTCCTCCTGCAACAAATCCAGCAAATATGGGAACAAATGTCCAAACAGTGCTATGAATACGTCTTGAACTGATAAGGGCTATTAATCCAGCTATAATATTTACAATTATATCACTACTAGCACCCATTATCAAAGGGAATATGTATCTTGAAGGCATAAGCCAATAGAATGGTATTACAAAATCTGCTATGCCTAACCCTTTGATTAGGTTGACTATAATTAGGGTAAGTGCACCTGCCACAATCAGGGCAAATGCAAATTCTAATCTACCTAATATAGCCATCTAATATCAACTCCCTCATGATTTTAACATGAAATATCGAATAATTTGCATGCATTATTAGTGGTAATATCTGCTAGTTTATCTATTGATATATTTTTAATTTTGGCCACCATATTCAAAACTTTTGTTACATCACTGGGTTCACTTGGAATACCTCCATACTTTACAGGTGTATCGGTTTCGAGTAATATCGACTCAACTGGGGTCATTTCTATTGCATTTCTATGTTTTGGGCTATGCCAAACAGCTGGTGTGGCAGATATAAAATAGCCATTATCTAATATTTTCTTTAAAACTTCGTTTGGACCACTATACCAATGAAAAACGGCTTTACTAATTCCTATAGTCTGAACAAGAGAGAAGACGTCATTCCATGCTTTACGTGAATGTAAGGAAACAGGTTTTCCAATTTTTTTTGAAATTTGTAACATATTTTCAAAAATTTCTTTCTGTTTAGTTTTACTGATGTCATATTGATAATCCAAACCAATTTCACCTATCGCAACACAATGATCAGCATTAGAAATTATTTGTGTGATTGCTGTTTTAACATCTGTTTCTGCTTCTATAGGATGTATCCCAATAGATGGATAAATGAAACCATTATATTTTGAGGCTAATGAAAGAATATCAGCATTTGATTTAATACTTGAACCAACTGCAATTATTGCAATGATGTTATTCATTTTCGCTCTTTGAATAACATTATCGAGATCATTAATTTCTTCTATATGGGCATGTGTATCAATCAATTTCATATTATTTCATCTGTTTAATATTTCTACGGCGCTTGATACATCGTCATCTAATTCTTTTTCTGATCCGACACCAATCATACACGATTTGATCTCAAGTTTGTCATATATATATCCAAAGGCATCTTTTGGTCTTATTCTTCCACCAGCAAAAGGTTTTATCGCTATTACAGGTTTTGTAGCATTCTTTATGGCATCTTCGCTTTCTTGTTGTGTTGGAAACATCATTACTCCCAATTTGTTTGCTGGAGTTATATATCCACCAAAATTAATTGTAGACGATTCAAGGATTGGTATTGTGGTTCCTGAATGATGACATCCAAGTAGACATTTATATCTGAAATTATTAGAAATAAAATTAATTAAATTCCTTAGAAGATCTAGACGGTTACACATAGCTAGAAAATCTGTTTCGGATCCAAGTTCAACATAAAGAATACCCATTTCATTTAAATTTGATAAAACATCCTTTACAAGTCCGTAGTCTATTTGTAATTTATCGATCTCCGTGGAATATGGAGAAAGATTATTCAATTTCCATAGAAATTTTTCTTTCCAGTTTTCTCTTGCTTGTAGAACTGGGTCGTTAAGATATCTATCTAAAATCTTTTTTTCTCCATATTTCTTTTCTATATTGTAATAAGTGAGCCATCTTCTATAATCATCAATTTTTTCGTTCTTCAACAAAACAGGAATTTTTAAACATACAATTAATTTAATATCAGCACCAGTTTTTAATTTCATGTTATTAATTGCTTTAAAAAATTTTGATGCCTGTGAGCCATCAGTATAAGTTGGAGCACTAAAGGTAGTTAGACCATGTTTTTCTATTGCTCTTTTTAGAATTATTTCAATATTTTTTATATCAGAAAATTTCTTCTTATACTCTGTATTCTTTGCAGGTCCTTGGTATGATTCACCTAAAAAAGGGAGATGACCAAGTATCAGTCTAGGAATCCTAACTTTACCTATGTTAAATGTCGGTATTGTTCTATTGATAACCAAGGTTTCCACTTTAATTGAAAGAAGATTTCATTTTTTAAATTCGAAGGCTAAATTTACTATCTGCTTTGATATACATAGTTTAGGAGCTCACTCTTTTGAATCCCAAGATGATATCACATATAGATTATAGAGCTGAACTGGAAAAACAGTTTAATGAAGCTTTCTTGATTGCACAACAGGCACATTCCCGCGGTTATGATCCTGAATCCGAACCTGAGTCAGTGTTAGCAGCTGATTTAGCCGAGCGAGTAGAGAAATCTGTAGGTCCAAATGGTGTTGCATCTAGGATAAGGGAACTGAGTAAAGATATTCCAAGAGAGGAAGTTGCTTTTAAAATAGCAGAAGAAATAGCGCAGACTTTTAGTAAGGTTGGTGAAGAATCAGCAGCAGACCAAGCTGTAAGAACGGCTTTAGCGATTCTTGGTGAAGGAGTTACTATTGCACCAATACAAGGAATATCTAGTATCAAAATTAAGACAAATCCAGATCGAACAAAATATCTAGCAATTTACTTCGCTGGTCCAATAAGATCTGCTGGAGGAACAGAAATGGCGTTGATTCTTGTTGTTGCAGATTATATCCAGCATCTGATGGGTTTAAACAAATACAAAGCTACTGAGATTGAAGCCAGAAGGTTCATAGAGGAACTTCGTCTATATGAAAGAGAAGTATCAAGATTTCAATTCAAAGTTTCTGATAAAGAGCTTTTCAATGCTATAATGAATATCCCAGTTGAAGTTAATGGGGTACAGACAGATCAAGTTGAGGTAGCTTCTTTTAGAAATCTTTCACGTATTGAAACTAATGGTGTTAGAGGTGGGGCGCTCAGAGTTATTAATGACGGTTTGATAGGCAGAACCCAGAAAATGGCAAAGATAGTCGAAAAGCTTGGCATTAGCGGTTGGGGGTGGCTCAAGGATTTTGCTCCTAGAACTAAAGTAGTTGAAGAAGCAAGAGAATTCATGTATCTTGAAGATGTTGTTGGTGGTCGGCCGATATTCTCTCTACCATCAACTCCAGGTGGATTTCGGCTTCGTTATGGTAGAGCTAGAAATACTGGTTTGACAGCACTTGGTATTCATCCATCAACTATGCATATCCTAGGTGATTTCCTAGCGACTGGTACGCAACTGCGTATAGAAAAACCTGGCAAGGCTGGAATTGTAGCCGCAGTAGACTCTATAGAACCTCCTATTGTTAAGTTATCAGATGGTTCAATTAAAAGGATAGATGACCCTAAACTTGCAAAATCGATTTCCAAATCAATTGTAAACATAATATTTCTAGGCGACATTCTGGTTTCCTTTGGTGAATTTGTTGAGAATAATAAAGCACTAGCACCCTCTGGCTTTGTTGAGGAATGGTGGGTAGAACTTCTCAGTAAAGCAATTAAAGATAATAGTTTTGCAACTAAACTATTCAGTCAATCAAAAATCGATAGAAAAAAAATAAATTCTTTTTTGGATAATCCACTTGTAAATATTCCAACTATTGATGAAGCCATTCATCTATCAAGGAATCTCTTAATTCCTCTTCATCCAAAATACACTTACTTCTGGGATAACCTAACTGCTGATGAGGTAAATCAACTAAGACAAGGAATAATGAATTCCAATTTTAAAATTCAGGATTCAGGTGAACTAATTATAAGTGCATTACATAGTGATGTGAAGAAACTTCTTGAAAAAGCTGGTGTCCCACATGAATTGGATGGTCAAAAAATTGTTGTTCCAAAAGGGAGGATATTATATGAATGCCTGGGTTTGGAGCATAACTGGGATTCTCCTAAAGAGAATAACTTAGGTCATGATTATATTTCACAGATGTCAGGAATAGTGATTTTACCCAAAGCACCATCATTCATAGGAGCTAGAATGGGTAGACCTGAGAAGGCTAAGCCTCGTGAAATGAGGCCAATTGTTCATACTCTTTTTCCAATAGGTCTCTCTGGGGGTTCCAGAAGGAATATTGTGGAGGCAGCAAAAAATAACACTATCATGTCAATAGATATAGAGAAAAGATTTTGTTCTACATGTAATGAATTTACACATACTAATCTATGTATGAAATGTGGTAATAAAACCGTTTTACAGCGTTTTTGTACAAAATGTGGCAAGAGTTATGAGGTCAAGCAATGTCCTCAATGCAATCTTGAGACTGTGACACATGAGAAACGGCCAGTCAATATTAGGTCACTACTGGAGTTGGCTACAAAAAGATTGGGCATGTCTGCACCACCAGATGTAGTCAAGGGTGTAAGAGGAATGACAAGCGATACCAAGAAACCTGAACTTTTGGAAAAGGGTTTGTTACGTGCAAAATACGATTTATCTATGTTCAAAGATGGCACTATTAGATTTGATATTACAAATGCACCACTAACACATTTCAAACCTATGGAGATTGGTTTATCTCTCGATCGCCTACAGCAGTTAGGGTACAAATATGATCATTTTGGTAATTCAATATCTAATCCCGATCAGTTATGTCCTTTGATGATACAAGATATTATTATTCCAGAAAGCTGCGGTGAATATTTTGTTAGAATTGCTTCATTCATAGACGATTTATTAAAGAAAGTATACGATTTACCTTCATACTATAATATAAAAAAGAAAGATGATTTAATAGGTAAATTAGTTGTCGGTTTGTCTCCTCATACTTCAGTGGGTGTCATAGCTAGAGTTATAGGGTTCACTAAGGCAAGCGTTTGTCTTGCACATCCTTTTTGGCATGCAGCCAAACGACGTGATTGTGATGGTGATGAAGACGCAGTCATACTATTAATGGATGTCTTACTGAACTTCTCAAGGAGTTTTCTTCCAACTAGAATCGGGGGATTGATGGATGCACCACTTTTATTATCTCTTTTCGTTAATCCCAATGAAGTCGCAAGACAAGCTTTCAATATTGAGGTTGTTGACAGATTCCCCTTGGAATTCTTTTCTGAAACCGAGAAAAAATCTGATTCAAAAAGTACTACTCAAATAGTTCCTACTATAGCAAGTCGCCTTGATACTCCAGAAATATATGCAAATACAGGATTTACACATTTTACATCTAATATAAACCAAGGCAATCTTGTAAGTTCATACAAGACTCTTCCATCAATGTTAGAAAAAGTCGAGGAGCAATTGAAATTAGCTGATAAAATTAATGCTGTAAGTTCAAGAGAAGTTGCAATGAAAGTTCTATCAACACACCTAATGCGTGATATAATTGGTAACCTGAAAGCTTTTTCATCTCAAAGATTTCGATGTTCAAGATGTAACATGAAATTCCGTAGAATACCTCTCAGTGGAGTATGCACAAGATGCGGATCAAAATTATATATGACTGTACATCGTGGTGCAATAGAAAAATATCTGAGCCTTGCAAAGAATCTAGTCAAGAAATATGAAATCGGACCCTACTATGAACAATGGCTGAAAATGATATCTGATGAGATAAATTCCCTATTTCACGAGAAAGAGGTTGAAAGACAACCTGAGCTTATGGATTTCATATAGTGAAAATTTCTAATGACATTCAAAGGATTTCATCCCAAAGCATATTTGAAAAGTAAAAGGAACGTGAGTACTGGACTCCGTACACGTACATTAATTATCGAAGTCATAAGCAAGAAACCATCACAAATCAAAAGAATAGCAAATGAAACACAACTATCCTACCGTTCAATCGTCTATCATGTAAAAACATTGAGAAAAGAGAATATTATAACCTCAAGCACTAGAAAGAAACCTTCAGTTTGGAAACTAACACGATTTGGGCAACAAAAATTAGAATAAACTAAACTCATTCAAATAAATTTTTATTTAAATGCTGAATATTAATACATAATTTTATACAATAAGTGATCAAACAAGCAAGTTATCTTTTCGACTTATTTCTAAGTTTATAAACATAAATGTGTTAATTAAGTAAAATATTATAATTTGATATTAACATATTTATAGGGAACTTGACATGGAGGGCCCTCAGTCATATACATTCTTCTTTGTTTAAGATTCATAATAACTGATGTTATTGTTTCAAATTGGTCATCTGGATGAAATCTTGGATCAGGATGTCTACATATTGAATTTGGATAATCAAAGTGGTCACTAGCTACATTTCTTATTGCACTAACATTCAATTTCTTTTTCTTCAGAAGTAGACGTCTTATTCTATTCCACCTGATTGGAGAATCTGGAAAAATTGTTTTCCCTAGATCTTTTACATTTGCATCAAATGAAATAAAGTTGTTAGAATGTGTTAGTATTCCATTCTCTGGGTGTAATATTCCAATGTCTTCTGGGGTAACTTCAAGGTCTATGGCTTCTCCTTCTGCATGTGCAATCATATAGTTAATTGATGCCGCTCTTTTTGCTTTAGCCACAGCATATATCGCATCTCTTATTGTTCCTGAATTTAATATTCTTCGTGATACTACTGAAACTAATGGGACACCAGGAGAGACTCTATCTCTATTAGATAATAACGCATTAATGCATACACCCAATCCATGTGAATTAAGTCCTTTATGGCCTACAGTTCCAGCTTCAACATGTGTCAAAATATTGGGTTTCTTTTCATTCTGTTTTATTTTAAGAAGTACACAGGTTTCTTTGAATTTGCTTCTGAAATCCCAATTCTGACCTAATATCATTACATTTGTCGACTTTGCATCAGGTGTAACTGCGAAAGAAGTACATTCAGAATAAGATTTCCCAGATAAGGGAGTTATAGCAAATTCATATCTTGCATTAAGTGCAACTATTTCTTCTACTGGTCTTCCTGCTCCAGCTGCTATACCTTCTATTTCTTCCATTATGTCTTCGTCATAATCTCTGATAATTGGTATCCAATTTGAGGCATCTTCCTTTACTTTTTCCCAATCGATTTTAGCAAATCTTTTGAATTGAATTTGGTAAGTCTCAATATTTCTTAAAATTAAGTCCTTAGCTTGAGTTCCATATTGAAATCCTATGTCTGATGAAGAACCTTCAACCGAAATAATTCTTGTAGGTAATTTCATGGAAAACTGTCTTCCCTATGTACTATACACTTAAAGTCATGGAAATAGTACATCATACGTTAACCTATTGGTGTCAATCAAAGAAGGATCTAAATTTAAAAGCATGATTAATATCAGCTTTAATATTGCATGGTGAAGATATTTGAGTGGTCATATGAGTGGACGCCAAAAAAAGAGAAAACGAGAGGCACCTATGCCCGCTGCCAGTGCTGGTCTTTTACGTTTCTTTGAAGAAGAGACTGCCGGTATAAAATTGAGACCAGAAATCGTCATTATTTTAGCAATAGTATTAATAGCAGTAAGTCTGATAGCTCATTCCACATTCAAGTAAATATTCATTCTAATTGAAATGTGGTAACGTCTTCTGCGCTAATGGCGACAGAGGTCTACTTTTTATTCCCAATCTCTTTCTAAGATGATTTGAAAATATATCAGTAAAACCCGTGAAATTATAAACAGTCTTGGCTTTGCTATCTTTTACGAACTTAACAAGTTGATTGAAATCTGCATGACTACTTAGAGGAAATGCTGCAGTTTTCCTTGAGTTCATTTTAATTGCCCAACCTGTCACGATGGCTCTCGCCGATTTTTCAGAATTTATTTCTTTAGATCTAGACATTATATAGACTGAAGATTTCCTATCTATTTCTGAGCTTATCTCATCATATACAAGATCAATATTACTTTCTGAGTAAATTTTGTTAACCTTTGATATTCTGTTACTTGTTAGAACATTCAAGTTAGTATAAACATTAAATACTTTTACAAGTTCCTGTGCTTTTCCAGCAGTATATGATCGAAATACTGGTGTTAATCCTTTTTTAATTTCATTTAGAGTCCATTGAACAATATTTGCATAGATATTTTCTCTATCTGGAAAAATGTACGATGGGTCACCATATGTTGCTTCCATAACAAGAGTATCACATTCTACATTTTCTGCTCTTCTTGTTGTGAGAGTATCCAGATAATTAATGTCGCCAGTGTATAGAATCGAAGTATCTGGTAATGTTATAAGGAATTGTGTTGACCCTAACATATGTCCCGCATTCAAAGGTGTGACTTTAATATTTCCAATCTCTATAGTCTGATTAAATTTAATATCATTAAAGTTGACTACTGATTTTCCATAGATGCTTTCAAATATCTTTCTTGTCTCACGTGTAGAATATTTTCGTGCTTTACTTTTCAGTCCAATAAAATGGTCGGCATGAGCATGAGAGATGAAAATATTGGAATATTTTACTGGAATACTTGTTGAATCTGGATCGAAGATCAGTTGATGTTCAGGTGTTCTTACTATGAAACCTTTAGACCAACCAAGCTCGACCATGTTGATACAACTCCTCGCAATTAATTCGATCTATTTTAACCTTTGAATAATAATCCTTCAATTTTCATAGTTATTTTATTATTAAGGTATACATAGAAGGAAACTTAATTTTGTTAGATTTATGCATACTAAAAGTATGGGGAACCAAGTACTGGAGCTCTTACCATGATTACTCAAGGAAACATGATAAGAATAGGAAAGAAGCCTTTGTTGAGTTACGTTGTCGCATGTGTCACATTATTTAACTCGGGAAAGAATGAGATCATGGTTAGAGCACGTGGAAGATCTATTCCAAAAGCTGTTGATACAGTAGAAATGTTAAAGCGTTCTTTCTTTAAGGGACTGTTCGTGAAATCTGTCGAAATCGGATCTGAGGACATCAGACGTTACAACGGACGAGAAACCAGTATATCGATTATTGAGATAATTCTTACCAAAAAAACAAGTATGGAAACATAAACCTGAGCGATTATCTTCTTGGCACACATTAAAAATTAATCACAGTTTTAAGGCTCTAACTACTATCTATTTACGGTACTTTTCAATGAAGGAATCTCTAGCTAGAGATATAATGATTAAGGATCTCTACACGATAAAATCCAGCAGCAAAGTTGGACTTGCAAGATTGAAAATGATGAGACATGGAGTTGGGGGACTACCAGTTGTTAATGACAAAGAGACTTTGTTAGGTATGATTACATTAAGAGATATCGATCTTGCTGGTTTAGATGTATCTAATCTGATTGTTGAGGATCTAATGACTACAAATTTAGTAAAAGGAAATGAGAACACTACATTGAAACAGATTGTTGAGCTTATGGTGAAAACGGGGGTGCAAAGAATTCCAATAGTTGATAAAAAAGAAAAATTAATAGGTCTTGTAACTCAGACTTCCGTTATCAAACATGCATTAGCTTTCAATCTATTATAGATCAAACCAAGAGTTTTCGAATGCACAACATAATCGATACAAATTTACTATTGTAATTCTTCAAATAATTATGTGATAAATTGAAATCAAGGTATTTCTGTAGAGAAAAGATATGCAATACCTTGGTTCACAAATATTAGACCAACAACTATCAAAGCTATTCCACTTATTCTTCTTATTCTATCGACGTTGGAACGCAGGATAGCAAAATGAGTTAATGTACCTGCAAGGATTCCGAGTATTGGAATATATGCAGTTGACCCTAACCAGAATGAACCCATAAAGACAAGTGAATCAAAAACAGTGGAGAGGGTTGCACTATAAGTTAAGGCAGCTATAAGGGGAATACATGGCCTTAGACCCAACATCATACCTAAAAGAAATGTTGATTTAACTTTGCTAAAACCACAGCAAATAATTGATGCAAATCTTAGTTTGCTCCCGAAGGAAATAAGAAAACCATACAGTATCAAAATAATTCCTAATGGAATAATAACTAAAGCAGATACAGAAGAATTCAGAAAATATCCTCCGACATAACCAACAATCAGACCAAGAAACAAATATGCTAACAATCTGCCAAGACTGAAATATATCGAGGCTATCAAACCCTTCTTCGCATTGGGATGCTCTGCAGCAATATGAGGTCCAAGGATAGGTGCACATTGAGCAACACATGATACTCCTAACGTTAGACCGAGTGTAACTCCAGCAGCTACTAAGATAATCAGACCTCAACACCCTCAGAATTATTTCGTGGATTCCCTTGGCTCAATTCAAATCTAATAAACATTACATAAATTTCATAATATTGTTAATCAATAAAATTCTCAGATCTAAAAAGCTCTAAATATCGTATAAGAAGCCAATATGCTCGTGATTATTATGAGAGAAGAGAAGAAATGGTTCAGTGATCACCTTATCCAACGAACAGTGAAGGCACTTGAAAGCAATGGATTCAAAACTATTCTTGCTTCTGATAAAAATGAGGCGCTAAAAGAAGTGCTACAACTTGTTCCTGAGAAGGCTAAAGTTGGTATCGGGGGGTCTGTTACAGTCCGTGAAGTAGATCTTGTCTCTGAGTTATCAAAAAGAGGAAACGATGTTCTTGAGAATTGGAGCAGGAAAGTTACTCCAGAGGAGGATATGGCAATAAGAAAGGGCCATCTGACATGTGACGTCTTCATTACAAGTAGCAACGCTATTACAGAAGACGGCAAGCTTGTGAACATTGATGGTATGGGAAATAGAGTGGCATCAATGATATTTGGTCCTAAGAAAGTTATTGTAATAGCAGGAATTAACAAAATAGTCAAAGACATTCATGCTGGTATTGAGAGGATAAGACACACCACAACTCCTATGAATGTAAAAAGAATGGGTGGCACTACACCATGTCTAATTGACGTTTGTGATTTGGAGAAATGTCAACCACCAAATCGACACTGCCACGTGATTACTATTATCGAAAAAATACCAATAAAGACAGACACAACCATCATCCTAGTTGAGGAAGAACTAGGCTTCTAAGTAGAATTCTCTCCTTTTTTTCTCATTTTTCTGATATAGTTCTCATCAAGTATTCCTGCCTCAAATAAATTAACCAGTGAATTGCCACTAGCGTTGCCACCTAACTTTCCTGAGAAACCTTTAGTTTGACGCCATTTCAGTTTAGTTAATCCACTCTTAGAATTATATATGACACCTAAAACGCTAGAGACTCTTGTAAATTCAATTTGTCTGATCCCTCTTAAGGTCTCCTTGTCTTCAGCTTCAACATACATCGTTCCATTTTCTATAGGACGCTCCGGAAAGACATTATCATCCTCAAGGAACTCATCTGGTATAAACGAGTTGCATGTACTCAAAATCATGAATCTTCTGAATGATTCAAGAGAACAAACTACGTCGATCTTCATCGAAACTTCTGCTCTCCCATGGACAAAGGAATTTTCCTCTCCTTAACTAAAGTTATCTAACTGAAAAATCTTAGCTCCTTCATACAAGAAAAGATTGACTGAAGATAAACCATATTGAACTATAATAAATATGGTATTTTATACATCGCTGTCTAAACTCTTAATCTACAACAAACTCACAACTCTAGAAACCTTCTCTGAGGCCTGATGCTCTTGCAGAATAATGTAAAGAACAAATCAATTACAGATTCCAATACTAACAAAAAAAATGAGGAAAAAGAAACAACAGCTTCCGTTATGAAGATCCGAAAACGTGATGGTAGAATTGTAGAATTCCAACAGGGGAAGATAACTGAGGCAATATACAAGGCCGCAGAGGCTGTTGGAGGAAAAGACAGGAAACTCGCAAAAGAACTTTCTAATAAAGTGGCTGAGATCATCAAGAGCAAGTTCGAGAAAGAGAATATTCCTACCGTTGAGCAAGTTCAAGATATTGTTGAAAAAGTTATAATTGATAGTGGTCATGCAAAGACAGCGAAATCTTACATTCTATACAGACAAAAGAGGAAAGACGTTCGAGAAGCAAGATCAATGCTTCTTGACGCAGAACTAGATAGTAAACTCTCTCCCAATTCATTGAATGTTCTTGAAAGACGATATCTACTAAGGGATGATACAGGCCATCTGATAGAGACACCTACAACCCTATTCCAACGTGTTGCAGAAGCTGTCGCAACAGCAGATATTTTCTACAACCCTCAAGCAGATGTAAAGAAGACACGAGAAGAATTCTATAAGATCATGACCAATCTAGAGTTCCTACCAAATTCACCTACACTCATGAACGCTGGCACTAAATTAGGGCAACTTTCTGCGTGTTTCGTTTTACCAGTAGGGGATTCCATGGAGGATATTTTTGAGGCTGTTAAGCAGACTGCATTAATTCACAAGTCTGGTGGAGGCACAGGTTTTTCCTTTTCAAGGCTTAGGCCAAAAAACGATTTTGTAAGAACCACTGGCGGGGTGGCTTCAGGTCCAATATCTTTTATGCGTGTATTTGATGCTGCGACCGAGGTTATCAAACAAGGAGGAAAACGGCGTGGCGCTAACATGGCGATTTTACGTATAGATCATCCAGACATTATAGACTTCATAACTTCAAAAGATCAAGATAAGTGTCTAACTAACTTCAACATCTCAGTAGGATTAACAGAAGAATTCATGGACGCCATTATTAAAAACAGAGATTATGATCTCATAAATCCACGTACAAAAGAAAGCAGGAGTAAACTATCTGCACGGAGCACATTCAAGCTTATAGTTAGACAGGCTTGGAGGAATGGAGAACCGGGAATAGTATTTCTAGATAGGCTTAACCGAGATAATCCAACACCCAAACTGGGAGAAATCGAAAGCACTAATCCGTGTGGTGAACAACCTCTATTACCATATGAATCCTGCAATCTTGGTTCAATCAATCTGTCAAGGATGGTAAACAATGGCAAAATAGATTATGAAAGACTATCAAAGGTTGTTAGAACAGCAGTACATTTTCTAGATAATGTGATTGATGTTAACAAACATCCACTAAAAAAAATCGAAGAGATGACGAAAGGTAACAGGAAAATTGGTCTTGGTGTGATGGGTTTTGCGGACATGTTGATTCAACTTGGAATTCCATTCAATTATGACAGAGCAATAACAATAGCAGAAGAAGTCATGGCATTCATATCCAAAGAAGCCGATAAAGTCTCACAAGAACTAGCAAAAGAGAGAGGGTCTTTCCCTAAGTTCAAAGGAAGTAAATATGATATTCCTGGGGAACCAGCTAGACGTAATGCAACTACAACAACAATAGCACCAACAGGAACACTTAGCATAATAGCTGGCTGCTCCAGTGGCATAGAACCCATATTTGCAATATGCTACATTCGAAATGTTATGGATAATACAGAATTAGTTGAGATCAATCCACTATTTGAAAAGCTTGCTTATGAAAAAGGATTCTACAGCGAGGAATTGATGAGAAGGATAGGTGAAGCAGGGTCAATTCAAGATTTTCCAGAAATTCCAGAAGGAGTAAAAGCTCTATTTGTAACCGCACATGATATAGATCCAGAATGGCATATTAGAATTCAAGCAGCATTCCAGAAATATACAGACAACGCAGTATCAAAGACAGTTAATTTTCCATCCCATGCAACACCTGAAGATGTAGAGACCGTGTACATGCTAGCTCATCAGCTTGGCTGCAAAGGAGTTACAATCTATAGAGATTCAAGCAGAAGAGATCAAGTACTCCAAATTAAACAGAAACGAGAAGATGTAGTTTTAGCAGTGTCATCAATTGAACCCTCAAATAACTTTGATGAGCAAATTCAATCATAGAAACAGAACAGAACAAATTTTCTGCATACGCTAAATTAAAAGTATAACGGCGTTATTTTTATATAAGACACAGACAGTCTTAATATAGAAAAGAAGATGCTAACCTTCAAGAAATTATTATTCTTTACGACGATAATTATTCTTACATTCACTTTACCTATTTCAAATGTATCTGCATGCTATTTCGAAAATATTAACATCAAAGATCATGGAGCGAAAAGACTTGCAATAATTATTCCAAGCATCATTCCTGAAAGACAAAAAGTAACTTTGAAAATCATATCTGTAGTTGACTACAAAGATAGAATGGAACTCGACTTTGAAAGAAGCGACAAGGTAAACGTATCAGTTCTCTGGTCTTCAGCATCATATCTAAATGGTGGTGAAAAATCTGTGTTAGTACAACTAGAGAAAGGAAGTGCTGAAGTGTCATTAATAGGTTATATGGCAGAAGCAATTGTTTTGAAGGCCGAGTGGATATCTGGAGAGTCATATATGGAAACATGGATGACTATAGCATGGGTAGGAGTTGACCCTCCAAAATAGGAGAAATTTGTTAACAGAAATTTTACCTATGAAATGGAAACCCACCAGTTCCCATGAGAACAGTATAGGGTTCAAGACCTGCCTTTTTATCCTTGCATGATACAGTTATTTTGACAAACTCAGATTGTTGCGAACTTATTCCTACTTGTGCCTCACCATTCACAAGCTTAGCGGAGTTAGTATCTATTTTTACTTTTGAGTTTTCTAATTCGTAAATTGGTTCCATAGCTATGTCAATTTCATCATTTCTTGTTCTATCTATTCCGCCCTTAGAATCAACAGCAACAATAACAATTTTTGATTTCTCATGATGAGTTATATATGATGGAACTTTTACCAAAAGTTTCGTCGGAATAATTTTATCTTCTTGATTTTTATCCAACTCAATATACCCTATCTATTTTTTTCTTATTGGATACTTTCCATATTTTTGAGCAGCATTTATCATTGCTTGCATACTAGAGTCTGGACCATATACAGCAGCTCCAACTGAAAGTGTGTATGCTCCTTCTGGGGCAGCTGTTTCTATTTGACGTTTACAGATATCCTCTATTTCATGAGGTTTTGCTGTATGGAATATACCTATTGGTTCAACGTTACCCATAAGACATATTTTTTTGCCTATTCTCTTTTTTGTCTCTTCAAGATTATTTTCAAAACTGAAATTGAATAATTGAAAACCTGTTTCGACTAGTGCTTCTAGTATATGCATCGAATTTTTACA
>JBAUBP010000078.1:0-4300 GCA_049676905.1 Bathyarchaeia archaeon | reverse complement strand
ATGTCATACACTACCCAAAAGTTATCTGTAATGATTTAAAAAAAATCCTATAATCATAATTTCGATTGATAAAACTAAAATGATCTGCCATGAAACAAACTATTTAGATTCTATTCTGTATCGAGGGTGCTTTCAATCCAAATTAAGAATGTACTAGCGATTGGTGCTGTTGACGTATCATCATTGACAGCTTCGACAAAACAAGCTGGATATTCAGTATTTGCTGTAGATTTCTATGGAGATCAAGATCTTGAAAGAGATGCTAAAGCAAATTTATCTATTTTAAGTAACTCAAATGAGACGATTCTCAAAGGTTTACATGATCTTTCTTCAAGAGAACTTATCAGATTGGCAAGAATTCTAGTAAGGAATCAAGATATTGATGTATCTCTTTTATCATCCGGATTAGATGACTCATTTGATGATTTATCTGCGATCAATGAACTCGTCCCTATCTTGGGTAATGGTCCTGAAGCATTTTTGAGTGTTCGAAAGAAAAATAGTTTTTTTTCGAATTTGAAGGATTTAGAAATACCTCATCCTAAGACTGAGACAATAAAAGATCTCAAAGATGCGAAAGATATCTGCAAAAATATCGGTTTTCCATTATTGATAAAACCATTAGATGGATATGGTGGTTCAGGAATAAAAAAAATCTCTACACTATGTGAATTAGACAATTGGTTGAATTCAAATGAGGCGTCTATTTCAAAATATTTCATTCAAGAGTTCTTGACCGGCACATCTGTTAGTGTTTCTGTGATGGCAGTTCCCGGTGAATCTCTAGCATTAACTGTAAATGAGCAACTCATAGGTATGAGTGATGTTGGTCAAAGAGAACCTTTTGGTTATTGTGGTAATATAGTTCCCTTTTCTGCACCAAGAGATATTCTTGACAAATGTGAACGTACTGCCGAGGAAGTGATAACCCATTTCGGTTTAAAAGGTTCAAACGGAGTTGATTTAGTAATATCTGAAGGCGTGCCAAATGTAATTGAGGTTAATCCAAGATTTCAAGGAACACTAGAATGCACAGAAAAAGCTCTGGGGATTAATTTAGTAGAAACTCATGTAAACGCATGCACTGAAAACATACTTCCAGATCGTGGAGACCTAAAACAATCAAGCTCGAAGCATATCCGGCTTATTCTGTTCGCACAGGAACGAGCAGTTGTGCCTGACCTGATTCTACGAAAGGAATGCAGAGATATTCCTCATCCAAGGACTAGAGTAGAGATTGGAGACCCTGTATGTTCCATAATGCTAGAGGGTTCTGATAGAAACAATCTTCTACTGAGAGGGAAACAAATAGCTACGAACATCTACGAATCGCTTTTTATTTAGATTGAACATGAGAGGTATCTCGGTTGGCATTTTAAACAGGAGTTTTCCCTATAGACAGGTATTTTATCACGAGCTATTATGTAATGATCAAAAATAAATTTTAGTATCAGTGGTAAAATTGTGCAGCTTTCAATTAATGAAAGGACAGATGACGAAATCAAAAAGAATTAGTTTGATTGCGACATTTGCAGCAATAGCCGCGATTTTAGATTCGATTCCAGGGATCCCTCAATTTGAGTCTGGTGTATGGTATAGCTGGATTTTTTTGGTGGTTCCTTTATTTGGTTTTATTCTCGGTCCTGTTGATGGATTTTTATCTATTCTTATAGGTGTCTTAGTTGGGCATTCTATCTATTTTAGAGGAATCCATGAATTTCTATTCACAATTGGTGCTCCTGTTGGAGCTATGATCGCGGGTATGCTTTTCAGACAAAAAAGAAGTATCCCAATAATCTTCTTTACTGTTTTATTAGCCTCGTATTTTCTTACGCCAATTTCGTGGCAACTACCTTTATGGGGTATGTGGGACGTTTATCTGGCATTTATAGTCCTCTTGATAGTCACTATAACAACCTTCAATAAGAGTAGGCTGTTGATATGTACGTTTGTCGGTCTTGAAGCAGATATTTTATTCAGGATCTTTCTTTTAATCCCTCTTCAGACTTATCATCTATTTTATGGGTTTACACCAGAAGCGATGAAGATCATTTGGGTAGCAGGCGCCTTCGTAACACCAATACAGGTTGGCATATCGATTCTTTTTACAATGATCATATATCCGCCAGTCCAAAAAGTAGTTCAACGCACCCGAGATAATGGGATACTCTCCTCTAATACTGATTCTACCTAGATAGGGAATTGTCACGATACAATATGACAATATCTTACAAATGTTGAAAAAGCTTGTAGAGCAATAATCAATTCAAATAATTTATTCTATAACGCTCATTACTTCGTCGACTATTAGTTCAGCTCGATTGATTGAATGATCTATTCCTGAATGTTCATCAAACAACCACTCATGTTTAGGATCATTTACTCTTGCTATGACTCGAGGTACCTTGAACTCATTCTTTGCCAACATGCCTATTGATAGATTTTTCTCATCAATTCCTGTTAGGAGTATTAGTGAGTCTGCCTTATCTAATCCTGCTCTACGTAAAATTTCGAGTTTTGAACCGTCCCCAAGAATAATTGATATTTCTGGTATCTTATGTTTTAATTCTTCAAGTGCCGCAGGATTGTTATCGATCACTACAATCTTATGTTCGTCAGATACTAACTTTTTTGTAAGGTAGTAACCTGCACCACCAGCACCGACTATTACAATAAACAATTCAAGTTTCCTCTTATTGCCCCATCAGTTCCTCAACTCTCTTCATTGCCGTTGTAGATACAGCTAGAGTAAGGAAATCATTCTCTTCGAAAATCATGCCCTCGTATGGAATTAAGGCCTTGCCATGTCTGACAATGGCAATCGCTCTAACTTGTTGAGGAATATTGACATAATCAATTGGTCTTCCTATAAGTGCCGGCGGTATGACGTGCTCAATAATCTGAACGTCTCCACTTCCGATGACAAGCTTTGGGTAGACCTCAGGATGAACAAGAATATCTCTGATAAAATTAGCACCCCATTCTGTGGGCGATACTATAGATATTCCAAGTTTTCGGTAGACTTCAGCATTTGATGGATCAAATACCCTTATAGCTAGTTTGGGAACACGGAACTTGTTCTTTGCCATGAATGCTATTGTAGCGTTTAGGCTATCGCTATTTGTTACGGAGGCTAGTGCGTCAACATTCTGTATTCCAGCTTTGTTAAGGATATCTCTATCAAGGGCATCACCATGTATCTTACGACCCTTGAAACCAGCGGTCAAACGATTAAAAGAACTTGAATCTTTATCAATGACTGCCAAATTATGACCTTCGGAGCTCAATAATTCGGCTAAATATGATCCGACTCTTCCACATCCTACAACTATGATGTTCATTTGACTCCCTTCGTTTTTATAAACCTCATAATTCGTCTTCTTTGCCTAAATATCAGGATCCTGAATTCATCGGCTAAAAGTATTGTTGGCGCAAAAATTAGAGGGAAGAGCCAATGTTCAAGTGATAAGGATGCTGTCCCAAAAGCTGGTTGCAGGAAAGGAAGATAAACTAAAGATAAAATGATCAATATCTCAATGAATATTCCTTTGGGTATCATTGAATTTGTTTTTAAACTTCTCTTCAGGCTTGAAGATCGTTCGGTACGGCAAACAAATACATTTCCTATCTGACAGAACACAATTGTAACTAATGTCATCGTTGTAGCCATCACGTATACTTCTGTTCCAGGTTGTGCGGGAGAATCTATGCTATACCCGTTGATCATATTCATCCAGTAAAAGCCGCCCATGGCTGCCAAAGCTTCTATAGATCCAAGGAATAGAAAAGCATGTGCAAGCAGTGATGGTGTAAGTAGCCTTTTATCGAGTTTTCGTGGAGGGTTTTTCATTACATCGTGTTCAGGGGGTTCAGCGCCAAGAGCCAATGATGGAGCCATATCTGTACCTAAATCTATTGCAAGTATTTGCATTACAGTCAAAGCCAAAGGAACCCTTGCCAGTGCAAAAAGAATGAATGGAATTATTTCGGGTACATTACTAGTAAAGATATATCTTGTAAATTTCCTGATGTTGTCATAGACTGTTCGACCTTCTTCAACAGCGTTTACAATAGATGCAAAATTGTCGTCCGTAATAATCATGGCTGCAGCTTCTTTAGCCACATCTGTTCCCGAAACTCTCATGGCTACCCCTATGTCGGCTTTTTTGAGTGCTGGAGAATCATTGACCCCGTCTCCAGTCATCGCTACGACATGACCTAGTGCCTGTAAGGCAGTTACTATCCTAAGTTTATGATCAGGTGTAATTCTAGCAAATACAATATCTATTTCAGGCAGGAT
>JBAUBP010000077.1:0-4833 GCA_049676905.1 Bathyarchaeia archaeon | reverse complement strand
GTTGATACTGCGCGCGCTTACGACACTGAAAAGTGGCATAATTAATAATGAATAAATATTTGCCAGACCCTTTTGAATTCAACTAGAGAGATGGTCGAGACCGTGACTTCACTAATAGGTGGTTTGTGATGGAAGTTTTTGAAGCAATTAAAACCAGAAGAACAATACGAGAGTTCAAGAAAAAAGGTACCGAAGAGCAAGTACGAAAATTGCTACTTGCTGGGGTACAAGCCCCCTCCGGTTCTAATGTTCAACCTTGGGAATTCATAATCATTGATGATCCCAGCACCATTGAACAAATCGCGGAGCACAAGTACCAACAGACCCTAAAAATGGATATTGACGAAGCAACACTCAAAAACCCGGCTACCATTGAACAGATACATCAACAGTCTCTCAAAACTCCTCTATCACCAAATAGAGCAACAAAACAGAAGAACGCTTATCAAAATTGTGCAGTGATCGCGGTCTGCAATAAAAAGGGGCACGGTATCGGACGAAAACCTTGGATGAATGTTGAGAATATAGCCAGTGTATGGATGGGCATTCAGAATATCGCTTTGGCAGCAACCGCTGATGGATTGGGTGTTCAGATTTCTATTCTTCGTGAGGAACACCAGATAGCCGTAGAGAAACTCCTAAACATCCCTGATGACCATGAACTAGCCACCATGATAATGATAGGCGTACCAGAAATAATTCCCAAACAAAGAGAATTTGGAACAGATCGGCCTGATTTTAATTGGCTTCATCGGAATCACTTCAGAAAAGATTAAAACGCACACCAGACTTCTTTCGATTTGCAAAAGATCATATTCACACTTCAGGACATACAAACACACTTGATCTGAAATCCATAACTAACACAATAGGTGACCATTATTAATCGTATTATAGTTACAGGTCTTATCGCCGGATTTATTTCAGGCATAGCCGACTTTACGTTTAGTATCATTGCCTTTTTTGGAATATTTTTTCCTATTGTTTTTACTATTGACATACAAATGTTGGCTATTTACACTATTATAACGGCCAGTTTATGGGGTATTGTATGGGTGTTACTTTACGCGTTTTTCTATGACTATATTCCAGGTAAAGGAGTTAGTAGGGGACTCTTTTTTGGCTTAATAATTTGGATAATTGCGCCAACAAGTAATTGGATTATTTCAGCCGCGTGTGGATATTATTTATGGGCAATTCAAACTGCCATTGTTACATTCTTCTCCATTGGAATCGTATACGGACTTATCCTAGGATACATTTACAAGGAATAATAGCTCGCATGACTGAATCTCAAACATAACAAAATCGTCAAACTTCAAAAAACTCCTTTTCCCCTTTTTTCTAACTTTTTTTACCATAGGCTTAGCATTTCGTCGACGTATCATTTAGAGATAAAGGGTAATTGTTAAGCTAGCCAAATTTTAAATTTCAATAATGAATTATAGGCTACAACTGGGTTTTTATCTTGTATATTACTCGGTTCTTCCTTCCAGCTACACTATTAATGATTCTATTTGTTACCAGTGCCATCATATGGATACCGTCTTGTATGGCAGAAAGTTCTGCTCAGGTTACAGTAAATCAGAATGGTGACGGTGATTTTATTCTCTCATACACTGGAAGCGACTATGATGTGCTATATCTAATGTATCTATTTGGAGGAGACCAGCATGAAGAAATTTTCAAAGGAGACATAGTTACTTGGGGTTTGACTTTCGGATGGAATATCGACGTATCCAGCATAAGTATCGATGTTAGTGAACCGGCTAAATCAATGACTGTTACTTTCACCGTCAGAAATCTAGCTGAACAAGTTGATGGATCGAATTGGCAAATTAACCTGACCTCTATCAAGGCAATTTATCCATCAGTCACTAAAATAGGCGGCACATACCAGTTTAATTCAATAGCAAAACCTGAACTGCCTCTCCCAGAAAGTGTAACACTCTATCTACCACATAGTGCTTTCAATGTTCAATTCAACTCAGAAAACTATCAGTTATCTTATCAAACATCAATAACTTCAGTTGCGATTAATTTCCAGACAGATCCATCCAATACTGGATCCGTAACCTTTGACGGTGTCAGTTCCAATGATGGAACATCGATATCTAAAAACTCAGGAACTTACAGTATTACTGCAAATCCAGCTTCTGGATACTCCTTCTCTAGATGGGAAGTCTCAGGATCAATATCAATCAATAATCCAAATTCACCCTCAACAACATGCAATATCAATGGAAATTGCACGATAAAGATGGTGCAGACATCACAGACACAGACTCCGCCACCACAAACCGGATGCATAATTGCAACAGCAACATATGGTAGTTCAATGGCACCTGAAGTAATATTCATGCGAAATGCCAGAGACAACATGATTGGCTCTACAGATATCGGTAAAACTTTAGTTACTGGATGGAATGCTTTCTATTATTCATGGTCTCCACCAATAGCAGAAATGATTTCAAAAAACCATAATCTGCAACCAATCTTCCAGTCCATACTGATGCCACTTGTGGCAACAATACATGTCACAGCTTTCAGCTACAACACAGTTGCCTTGATTGATATCTCAATCGCATCTATGATTGGATTTCTAGTAGCCGCTTTCCTATCAACTTTATTTTATCTTATATTGCCATTATCAGCATCGGTTCTCTTATACCGAAAAACCAGATTGCTCATAAATCAGAAATAACTTATCACTGTGTTAATGAGGGTCAGTATCCCGTCATATCCAATATAGGCAAAATTTAGAAAAAACCACGCGCGCGCTTAGTCTTTTCGCCATCTTCTTATTGCAAAAATTGTTGAGATAACTCCGATTAGTCCAACTATAGCAAGGTAAGGTGTGAGCACGGTAAATCTGTTTACAGGTGTAAAGCGGCCACCAACAATCACAGTTAGATCAGGTGGATCATACTTCACAATGCTGTCCAGTTCGGAGACGGTGTTGTTATATCCACCGAATATGTAAGCGCTACCCCAGACAGCTGAGTTATCTCCCATTTCAGTTGGAAGGGTATCCGTCATTACTGTTACGGTCCCCGTAGCGGGGTTGAACTGAACGATCTCATCCACAAAGTCGCCGCCATCTTCTCCACCGAATATGTACGCGTTGCTTCCATCCCAGACAGCGGGCATAGACTGTCTACCGCTTGGAAGTTTAGTGGTTGATCTGATAGTTTCCATTAACGTAACAATCCCAGTAGAAGGGTTGAACCGGACGATATCATCCAGCTTGCCGCTTGGGCCATTTCCGCCGAATATGTACGCATTGCTCCCATCCCAGATAGCTGACGTAAGATATCTCGGGGTCGGAAGTTTAATGGATGAATCAATATTCTCCATTAGTGTGACGACTCCAGTAGAGGGATTGAATCTGACGATATCATCTAGTTCGCCACCGCTACTATCCCCACCGAAAATGTAGGCGTTACTACCGTCCCAGATAGCAGATGTCCAGTATCTTGTGGTTGGAAGTTTAATAGATGAATCGACATCCTCCATTAGTGTGACGACTCCAGTAGTTGGATTGAACCTGACAATATCATCATAGTGGCTGCCGTCATAACCCCCAAAAATGTATGCGTTGCTCCCATCCCAGATAGCCGATGTACTCATTCTTGCAGATGGAAGGGTTGATGCTAATGTTGTGACGGTTTCAGTAGTAGGATTGAACTGGACGATTTCATCCCCGCCGCCCGATCCGCCGAATATGTATGCATTGCTCCCATCCCAGATAGCTGACGTATAGTATCTACCGGTTGGAAGAACACCAACCGTTGTGACAGTTGCCTCCACCTGAGCCATTTGGGAGCCCAAAATAACGGCAATGGCAAACACTGCAAGTGTAAGATGAAATCTCCTTATTGAAGCCATTTTATCGATTTATATTGTTGAAGTAAATTTAAGCTTTTAATGATGAAGACAAGCATACAAGTTCTATCAAGTAAAAAGGACCCGGATAATTTTTGTGGTGGGCCCAACGGGATACTGTCTCGAAATAACGCAGGGATAAACTGTTTAGCGCGTGCTGACTATTTTCAGATGTGAATATGATGTTTATAATGGTTGATGTTGAAGCTGATGGACCTGTTCCTGGAAAATATTCTATGATCGAGTTAGGCGCTGTCGCGGTTGAATCAAATCTTGATCGAACTTTTCATCGGAAGTTACGTCCGATCTCAGATGAATATGATCCAGAGTCTCTTTCGATAACTGGATATTCTCGCGAGGAGACGCTTAATTTTGAAGATCCGATAAAAGTTATGATGGATTTTGAGAAATGGATTAATGATGTTGAACCAAGACGTCCAATGTTTATCTCTGATAATAATGGATTTGATTGGATGTTTGTATGCTGGTATTTCCACAAATTTCTAGATAGAAATCCTTTCGGTTTTTCTTCACAGAATCTAAATTCATTATACAAAGGTTTGACGAGAAATCTGCGTGGATCATTTAAACATTTGAGAAAAACTCCACATGATCATAATCCGGTGAATGATGCAAAAGGAAATACGGAAGCATTGTTAAGTTTAATCAGAGAATATGATCTACATTACTAAGCGTGCGCTATAGTTCTATTGGTGCGGTCGCCGGGATTTGAACCCGGGTTAAGAGCTATCTCCTGGATAATGGGAAGTTCAGTCGAGAAAAATTCTCGTCTCCCGTCCTAGACCAGGCTAGACCACGACCGCTAGCACCTAAACCCAAACCTAACACAGTATATAAAGGCCTCAGATTCGGGCAAAGCATCTAATTTAAGACATAATCATAGGATAATAGCGTTTCTAGCATTTAGTATACCCTAAAGGGTTATTG
>JBAUBP010000076.1:0-7818 GCA_049676905.1 Bathyarchaeia archaeon | reverse complement strand
AATCTGCTCTTCGTGGAGGGGTTATTCCAAGTAGACCTTCAACATTGTTCGCATAACAGAGTTGATGTGCCATCGCACAGATACCGCATATCCTCTCAACAAGGTAAAGACCTTGAGTGTAGGTTCGAGCCTCGAAAGCCTTCTCTCCACCCCTATGAACATATCCTAAACGCACCTTAGCATCCACAACATACTCACCGTCAATTGTGACGGTGATATGCTCAGGCTCCTTCAAGGCAGGATGCTGAGGACCAATAGGAATAGTAAAAGACGAATCACTCAACGACCAACACCACCAACCTTCTCTATTTTAGCTTTGATATCATCAACTTTCCATTCTTTTCTAAGAGGAAAAACATCTTCAGGCCATCCATCAGGCAATACTAAAGGTCTTGGATCCGGGTGACCTTCAATAACAACTCCGAACATGTCATGAATTTCTCGTTCATACAACTCTGCTCCAGGTATAATTGGGGTGATTGTCGGTAGTTTAGGATCAGACTTCGGTGTTGTAACTTTTAAGGAAAAGACTATTTCGTTATTATAACCTTCCACCTTGTTACCCATAAGATGATAGTATACTCCAATTTCTTTTCCCATGTCCACACCACTTATGGTAGAAACATGATGCATCGAGAAATTGTCTTTTAGAAATGAGATAGTGTCTTTCAGTGCTGAAGATGGAACTGTTGCGAATATTCGACGGGGTTTCTGAATCTTAATTTCAAGTAAGTTTTGACCGAATTTTTCTTTGAGTGAATCAACAATTTTGTTTTCTCTATTCATTGTGGCCATATGTTTATCAACTCTGTTGAAGTGCTGTCAAGAGTTTTACAGCGGCATCAATAATTGCCTGTGGCCTGGGTGGGCAACCTGGAACGTACATATTTACTGGAACTACTTTGTCTATTCCCTCGTGTACATTGTAGCATTTTTGGAAGACCCCACCGGAACAAGCACAATTACCGAAAGCCATGACAAATTTTGGTTCAGGTACTTGGTCATATATTCGTTTGAATCTATCATGTATCTGCCTTGTTACAGTGCCGGTGCATAGTAAAACATCTGCATGTCTTGGGCTTCCACGAAGGATCATGCCGAATCTTTCAATGTCATATTTTGGATTGAGAGCTGCTAAGAGTTCAATATCGCATCCATTACATCCACCCGCATTGAAGTGAAATACCCAAGGCGATTTGACCCTTGCCCATTTTACTATATCCATTGCAACTTACTCCACTCTTAATTTGAGAATTGGTAGAAGGAATATTACTGCAACCAATGTGATGCCTGCGTATAGTACCGGCATTATGCCCGGTGAACCGAGACTGGTCGCCAACATAAATGCAAGAATGTCAAAAACCAGAAAGAAAACAGCATACACAAAGAACCTTTCAACATTCACTTGCAGTTTTTGAGGTGGAAATTCTTCACCACATGCATATGGCGCTAATTTGTTGGCGGTTGCTTTTACTTTGGGCGATATCTTTCCGCCATACCAGTATAATAAAAGAGCCACAAGAAGCGATACAAGGAATACAAATGGAAGTGATGTTAAGACTCCATCCCACACTTTGATTATCCCTCAACATAGTTTTGAATAGAGCCAAGTGAAGTGTGAAACTGGTATTTATTTTCTTCCCAGCACACGAAAAAGATGTTGATCACCAAACTTGAAGAATTATTTCTAAATATTTGACAGCATTTCCACTCGATTTACGGCTAAATGTTTCCATTCTGGATGCAACTATCTCGTGATAATAATTTCATTGCTATCCTCAAAATTAGAGATTATTATTTTAAGCTGTTTAATAGCTCGCGCGCACTATTCCCACTCGATTGTCGCTGGAGGTTTATGGGTAATATCGTATACTACTCGGACTACCTCAGGAACCTCATTAGTTAATCTTGAAGAAATTGTTTCTAAAAGATCATAATTCAGTTTGGCAAAATTAGCTGTCATTCCATCAACGCTCTGTACAGCTCTAATAGCTATAGTATAGCCATATGCTCGGGCATCACCCTTAACCCCAGTACTTTTACTATCTGTCAGGATAGCAAAATATTGCCATAATCTATCTTCAAGATTAGCCTTCTCAATCTCTTCAGTGACAATTCTATCAGCTTTCTTCAATATTCCAGGTTTCTTCGAATCAATCTCTCCAATTATTCTAACAGCGAGTCCAGGTCCAGGGAAAGGTTGTCTTCCCCAGATCTTCTTTGGTAAATTGAGTTTTTTTGCCATGACTCTAACTTCATCTTTGTAGAGGTCTTTGATAGGCTCGACTATTGCTTTGAAGCTTGTAGTATCCGGTAAACCTCCTACATTGTGATGAGTCTTTATCTTGTCAGAGTGCTTCTTGAAACCAGATTCTATTCTATCAGGATATATTGTACCTTGAATCAGGTAGTCGGCTTTAAGATCTTTAGAGATACTCTCAAATGATCGTATGAATTCTTCTCCAATAATTTTGCGTTTCTGTTCAGGATCTACAATTCCAACAAGGCGCTTAAGGAAATTTTCTTTTCTATCTAGTACAATTAGATTAGATTTTAATTTGGCAAATATTGTCTTAACTTCTTTAACTTCTCCATGTCTAAGAAATCCATGATCTATTAGAACTGCAGTCAGTTTCTTTCCAATTGCTCGATATGCAATCGCTGCGGCAACACTAGAATCTACACCTCCGCTAAGCGCGACAATAGCATTTCCTTCCCCAACTTCCTTCTTTACTTCCTTAATCGTTGTATCAAGATAGTCATCAACTATCCAATTTGGCTTGCATTCACAAGTATCAAATACAAAGTTTCTCAGCATCAGATTTCCTTTCTCTGTGTGAACAACTTCTGGATGCCATTGTAAACCATAGATTCTCAAGTTTTCATGTCGAAATGCTGCAACAGGGCTGTTATCTGAATGACCAAGTATTTGAAATTCTTCTGGAAGTTCTAACACGGTGTCACCATGACTCATCCATACTTTTTCAGTTTTGTCCAAACCATTCAGTACACCTGTTGATTTATCGATAGTCACGAAAGTTATTCCATACTCCTTTTTCTTTGATGGGATTACTTTACCACCAACTTGCTTAGCAATTAATTGATGTCCATAACAGATTCCGAGTAGTGGCATGCCAGCTTTCATTACTTCAATATTGAATGTCGGGATATTTTCATCGTATACGCTCGATGGTCCACCAGACAATATAATTCCACGTATTTTCATTTGTGACTTTTTTGATTTTAATTCATGCATTGTTAAGTCACAGGGAAGGACCTCCGAGAATACTTTCATTTCACGAATTCTTCTTGCAATAAGATGTGCGTACTGTCCTCCGAAATCTAGAACAAGTATGGTATCTGGTTTGGCTGTTCCGTCGGTCATAAATTTAACCCAACATAGAATAGTCATATTGAATTTATCACATGTTCATAGCATAGAGAATTAAAATTTTGATACTTTTTTCTCAATAGATTTTCGTATTCGATCATTGACTTGTTCCGAGCTAGTTAGCTCACTCATGTTGTACTTAACACAATTAAGGAAGATTTTAGATTTCTCAAAGAACCATAGGATTACTCAAGATCATAGGATGTTTTCTTCACTCAAAATCTTTCTGAATTCAGACTCACTTAATGAAGCTTTTCTTCCATGTTCATATATCTTCTTGACTCTTCCAACCACGGTTTCAATCACAGTGTCATCTTTGTTGATTGTTCTACCCATCATCTCGTCCATTTTATTTTTTATCGCGGCTTTTCCCGATTGTTTACCAATAGTCAATAACCTACGATTACCCACAATTTCTGGCGGATAGAGTTCGTATGTAAGTGGATTACTCAGAACCCCATGTGCATGAATACCTGATTCATGTGCAAATGCGTAGTCTCCAAGTATTGCCTTATTTGGTGGAACTGCATAGCCTGTAGCTTTACTTATGAAATTAGCAATTTCTTTGAATTTATGCAGATTCGCTTCGAATTTCTTGACTCCATGGTGCAGATATAGATTCATAATGACTTTCTCTGTTTCTGCATTTCCACCTCGCTCTCCTATTCCTAAGAATGTTGTACTGCTGTAGACCTTTTCATATAATCCAGAGGCCGCCTTTATACCTGCAAGTGTTGTCTCCACAGCATTTCCAAGGTCATCATGTGTATGTATCTCAACACCGCCAATCTTTGTCTCTTCATGTATAGCTCGAACTTTTGCTGGGATACCATTGGGAAGAGGCGCATTAATGTCTGATAGAGCAAGACCTACAGTATCACAGACTCTGTATACCTCAGCACCGGCGTCAGCCACAGTATTGATGAATTTCTTCTCAAAATCCCAATCAGCTCTTGTGCTATCTTCACCATGTACGAATACTCTTAGACCTTGATCTTTGGCTGCATATTCAACAACGTCAGTGACTCTAGAAAGAATATCTTCGACAGAAAGATCAGGCCATTTTGATGTTAGATGAATATATGAAACTGGATGTGAGATCCCTACTTCTTTAAAATCACATTCCAAAGCATTATCAACATCACCTTTTACAGCTCTACACCAACCCGCCACCCTTGCCTTAAGATTCTTCTCATGTATCAGTTTCACAGCTTCCTTATCTGGGTCCTGAAAATGATGTACTTCTATACGTTCTACACCTATTCCATCCAGTAGTTCAGCGATTTTCGCAGTATTTTCCGGAGATGCTGCTATTCCAGGCATCTGAACTCCGTCTCGGAGTGTAGAATCATCAATAAGAGGATCTACATCCAAAGGCATTTCATGGAAATAACTTTTCCAATCTCCAATTTCCTTAGGCGACATACGCATTACCCATTCATTTTTCAATAAATTGTCCAGTCAAACTCATTCTATCGATATTTTAATGTAGTGTGTGGCAACAAAAAATGATTTACATCATAATAGCACGCGCACATATTAAGACGACATATACATTTAGTTAAATAACAACAATGTTGTTTTAGATCCTAGATATGTATGATACTACATTATCATTCTACCAATTTTCTCAATAATACCAAAAATTGTGATTGCCTATGGTAGTCGTCGTTGGTGGACCCAGTTCAGAAAAACTTGGGTCTGATATCGCAAAAAGGCTTGACCTACCATATATTAATCTAGAATCAAAGGTTTTTCCTGATGACGAATCCTACATGAAATTTCCAGAAGAAATTAGTGAAGATGATCTAATAGTAATTCAATCTTGTTTCCCCAAACAAGACAAACGCCTTATGGAATTATTGTTTATATTGGATACTGCCAAAGAATTCGGTGTAAAGAACCTTAACGTCGTAATTCCATACCTCCCCTATGCAAGGCAAGATAAGAGATTTCGAGCAGGCGAAGTTGTTAGTAATAGATCGATAGGTAATCTTCTATACACCATTGGAACAGACCTCCTCTTAACTATCGATGCACATCAGAAAGAATCATTAAAAGAATTCAAAATGAGAAGTTTGAGTATATCAGCAATGCCTCTACTTGCTGAACATTTGAAGAGTATGAAGCTTTCAGATCCGTGCATTATTGCTCCAGACAAAGGAGCAGCAAATCATGCTGAAACCATATCTTCAATCTTGAAAACCAATTGCACTTTCTTCGAAAAACAGAGAGACAGAATTACAGGGAAAGTCGAGACAGCCAAAAAAGATCTAGATTTTCGTGGAAAAGATATTGTGATCATCGATGACATGATATCTACCGGAGGGACAATAGCCAATGTATCAAAGATTGCAAAGAATTGTGGTGCTGAAAAAATAGTTGCAGCATGTACTCACGCTCTTTTGGTTGGAAATGCTGAGGAAAAGATGAGAGACTCAGGCATAACAGATATCGTAACAACCGATACAGTTCCCAATCAATTCTGTAAGATCTCCGTTGCACCTATTATTGCAGATACTCTGCGGAATTTTATTGAACTCTAAACTATTCTTCCTCCTTTCTGGAAAACACCCAACACTTCCAGCAGCAGAAGTGCTGGCAATATTAGAAGCAGAAAAATACGAATATGTGGAAGTCTCAACTAATCCAAAAATACTCACATTAAAAAGCAATCCAAAATGTCTACATTCAATTAATAAAAGAGTCGGAATGTGTGAAGCTGCAGGAAACCTGATTTTTCAATGCGAAAACAATGAAGAACAGATTTTTGACGAAATTAAACGAGTTAACTTCTCGGAGCATGTTGATTCTAAAAGTACTTTTTCCGTAAGAGTATCAAGACTTTTTGGATCCTCAGAGCATATTAACAAAATGCATTTGGAACGAGAACTTGGTCGCATAATTGAGTCATCTTTACCGCTTATGAAAGTGGATTTGAAACACCCAGACAAACAATTCATAGGAATTAGTGACATTGAGCATTTCTTTTTTGGGCTTAAGAAAACCAGTCGTAACATCAATAGTCTAAAATCGAGAACACCTAAGCTTCGACCTGCTTTACATCCTTCCACAATAGATCCAATGCTAGCAAGATGTTTTATCAATTTGGCAAGAGCTAAAATAGACAAAATATTACTTGATCCATTTTGTGGTGTCGGAGGAATTCTGATTGAGGCAGGATTGCTAGGATGCCAAGTAGTTGGTTCTGATCTAGATTACAGGATGATAAACAAGGCAAATACTAATCTTAAACACTACGGCGTTGATGATGTGTCTCTATTAATTGCGGACTCAAGGATGTGCCCATACGATAACGTAAATTCAATCGCAACTGATCCTCCTTATGGTCGCGGATCGTCAACAATGGGGATGAGACCGAAAAAATTGATAAAAGAATTTTTTATTGAAGTGAATCGAATTCTATCTAGAGATGGTCATCTTTGCATAGCAAGTCCGATTAATGTGGATATTAAAAATATTGGACTTGACAGTGGTCTCAACATTGTTGAAAGCCACATCATGAGAGTACATAAGAGCTTAGTAAGAGAATTAGTGGTCTTCAACAAGAAGTAAACTCATGTGGAATGACAACATGGAACTAATTTTTTTGGGTACTGGAGGTTCAATGCCCACCAAATATCGAGGTCTCCCAAGTGTTGTCCTCCGCAGAGGACCCGAACTTCTAATGTTCGATTGTGGGGAAGCTACACAAAGACAGATGGGCGCTGCAAAACTTGGATTCAATAAAAAGATGAGAATATTCATTAGCCATATGCACGGAGATCATGTTCTAGGATTACCAGGATTATTTCAATCAATGTCTTTCCTCGGAAGACAACAAAAACTAGAGATTTTTGGTCCTGATGGAATAGCAGAATTTATTGAAGGAGTAAACAACACAGTGAAATTCAATCAAAGGTTTGAACTAGAAGTTCATTCGATAGTTCCAGGCAAAATATTGGATGCTCCAGAGTACACAGTTATTACAGACAACCTTGAACATGGAATTGAATGTCTTGGATTCACCCTGATCGAAAAAGAAAAACCAGGCAGATTTGATCTAGAAAAAGCTAGAAATCTGCAAATCCCGGAAGGACCCTTATGGAAAAAACTGCAAGCAGGTGGGACAATAATAATTGGTGACAAAGAATTTGGTCCAAAAGATGTCCTGGGTCAGCCTAGAAGTGGAAGCAAGATTACTTACATCACTGACACGAGACCGTGCGATTCAGCTTTAGAGCTTGCCAAGAATGCGACTTTCTTAATCCATGACTCTACTTTTGATAATTCTAAAAGTGATAAAGCAAAAGAATGTGGCCATTCCACGGCACAAGAAGCAGCAACCGTGGCAAAAAAAGCGCAAGCGCAAAATCTTGTATTATTTCACATTAGTGCAATGTATGAGGATGCAAGCCATCTTCTTG
>JBAUBP010000075.1:0-13139 GCA_049676905.1 Bathyarchaeia archaeon | reverse complement strand
GAATAAACATGAATGTTTACACGACTGGGCGAGATCTTCTCAGATTAGGAGTTTTACCATTAAAAGACATGCTTCCAGAAACCGCATTAGTAAAGATGATGTGGACTTTTGGGCAGACTACTAAATTAGAAGATGCCAAAAAGATCATGATCACCAATATTGCCGGAGAGATATCTCCAAGAACTTTACCTGAAGATGTATCTCAATGAAATTGATGAGATTTTCAAAAATTTAGATTTTATTTTTAATATCATGAAAAATCAGGAGTAAAAGTTTTTGTTCAATCGTAAAAAAGAAGGGGTTCATGCAGTTTTGAGTTCTGAAGAAGTTAACACATTAGAATATGATGAAAATGGAAAATCTCAAGTTGTAAAGTTAAGAATCGATATCAAAAATTCAAGCAAAATAATTGCGAGAAACATTTGTGTTCTTATCGATTATCCATCATCTGTTGAAATAGAAACACAGGAAGCTCTTGATGGAACATATTCAATAAGTTCAAAAGCATATGCGGGGTCCACTCTCATATTCAAAAGACTTACGCTAAAAAATGATCTACATTCTCTTCATCCAATTAACATGGACTGGACCCTCGTAAAGCTAGGAGTTCGTTTCACTAAGAAAGATTATCCAGAAAACATAATCTGGACAACAACATATTCAAATGATCTACCGGAAACACTAGGTGGAATTCGATACATAATAAAAGGAAATAATATTGGTGCTTACCCCTTACAAGGTTCTCAAAAAGAAATAGATAACATCCGAAAAAAACAACCAGATTGGAAATTTATCAATAAAACTAGAATTGAATCTGGAATCTTAAGAAAGGTTCCTGAATTAACCGAATTTTTCGAGAAATAACTGGTCTTTCAAATGAGATGCAGTATTGAAGAAATGAATTCTTAAAAAGTTGATTAATTTGGGGAATAATTATCGCGAAATTGGTTTGAAAGTTGGTTTAGAAATTCATCAGCAGCTCGATACAACACATAAACTGTTCTGTAATTGTCCTACAGAATTGACAGAACAACCAAATATTGAATTCAATAGGATGCTAAGGCCAACTCAAAGTGAGCTTGGTCAAGTTGATCAAGCAGCATTATTCGAATTCAAAAAAGGTAAGACGATAGAATATGATGCTTCAACAGATACTTCATGTCTTGTCGAAATGGATGAAGAACCTCCACACAATCTGAATGAGGAGGCTATCGATATTGCTCTGACAGCATCAATATTGATGAATTCTAAACCTGTTGATGAAATACATGTAATGAGAAAGATAGTGATTGACGGCTCAAACACTACAGGATTTCAAAGAACATGTGTAATCTCGCTTGGAGGCTCAATAGGCAAAGATAAGAAAATAAGTATTCAGCATGTAAGCGTTGAAGAGGATGCTGCTAGAAAGACAGCAGAATTGAAGGGAAAATCAAATTATAGGATAGATAGACTTGGCATACCGCTGATAGAGATTGCCACCGCGCCACAAATAGAAACCCCCGAAGAAGCAGAGACAGTTGCCTTAGAAATTGGTAAGCTACTCAGAGCAACAAGAAAAGTAAGGAGAGGCCTTGGAACAATAAGACAGGATCTCAATATCTCAACAAAGAAAGGAGCTCTAATTGAAGTTAAAGGAGTTCAAAAACTTGAACTCATCTCAGAAATAGTAGACGGAGAAGCATCAAGACAAATATTGCTTCTAGAAATAAAAAAAGAGCTCGAGAATAGAAATATCAAAAAAGATGGCATCAAAGAAAATATTCATGATGTGTCCAACTTATTTAGCCAGACTGGTTCTAAGGTAATTTCTTCCAGCATTAAGAAAGGTGGAGTAGCCTTAGCAGTTCTGCTTCCAGGTTTTGGAGGTTTACTTGGAAAACAACTGCAGAAGGGTATCAGGCTAGGTACGGAAATGGCTCATAGAGCAATGTATTGGGGTGGAGTTGGTGGTATATTTCATACAGATGAATTACCTAATTATGGAATTTCAGAACAAGATGTGGATTTGCTTAGAGAGAATGTAAGTGCTTCAGAAAAAGATGCTGTGGTTCTTGTCGCTGATTCAAAGAGAAAAGCTCAGGATGCCCTTAGAGCGGTTATAGAGCGAGCAAGGGAATGTTTGGATGGAGTTCCAGAGGAGACAAGGGCTGCAAATGAAGATGGAACTAGCAGGTATATGAGGCCAAGACCGGGAGCAGCTAGAATGTATCCTGAAACTGATGTGCCCCCTCTAATCGTAGCAGAGGAAACACTCTCAAAACTACATGCGACTCTGCCTCCAATGCCAGAAGAACTTATAGTAGAACTAATGGAACGGCATAAAATCAATAAGAAGCTCTCTGAACAATTAGTAGATTCAGATTATTTGAAATTGTTTGAAGTAATCTCTAAAGATACCGAAATACCTGCATCCTTTATTGTAACCATCCTGACTGAAGTCATTAAGAGTCTTGGTAGGGAAGGTATTCAAGTTGAAAATATTAATGATGATAAAATAATTGAGGTATTCCAAGCAGTTAACTCCAATCTGACAGCGAAAGAGGCTGTACCAGATCTCCTGAAATGGTTTGCTGCAACCCCTGAGGGCGATGTTAACAAGGCTATTGATCAGCTAGGTCTGAAGATGATTAGTGAGAGTGAACTGAGAGATAGAATAAGTTCGATCATTGACAAAAACAAAAATCTGCTAGAAGAAGATCCTAAGTCTGCAACTGGTAAATTGATGAAGATCATAATGGCGGATGTTCGAGGTAAGGTAGAAGCAAAAAAAGTTGTTGAATTAATCGAAGAAGAGATCGACAAGCGAGCTAAGTAGCCCGACTTGGTTTATGCCTAGGTTTTGACTAATATTCGCCTACGATCTCTACATCTTTCATTATTGCATAACCAGAGGACTTGAACCGTTCGATATCATGTTCTAAATATGGCGTCAAGGCGTTTTCTTCTACAACTTGCTCAAACTCTGCACCACACACTGTACAGATTCGTTCTGTCATAGTTGAAGTAATCATTGCTGCCCTTTCCATATTGGTTATGACTGCGATTCCAATCTCTGCATCCTCTGGATGATTTTCATAGTTAGAGCAGTTAAATAATGACCAAGTGCTCCATCTAGGTTCCTCACATGTCTCACACAAGGTAATTGCACTACATTAGAGTAGATATTAATGAGTGTATAAGTTTTGGGCTTTCGGTCAACTCTTTACGGCTTTCTAAGGAGTGAGATTGCTTGGCGCAGCGGTTCTCCTGCAATGTTTTTAGCATCGATTGACTGGTTGGCAACTTCTGCTAATATCTTTCTAGCCTTTTGAGCATTAGGATTTAGGCTCTGGATAGCGTAGATTGTATCCCAGTTTTCATAGATATTCTCAATGTTCTGCAGAGTCTTTTCTAGAGATTCTGTCAGATATTCTGATAGTCCATTCTCTTCAGCAAGTCTACTTAATGCCGAAGAAAACGTGATCAAGGCAAAGTGATGGAGCACTTGAATTGAAGCCATAGCTAAATCATGTTCTTTCACAGTTGCTTTTTTGATTACCGCACCGCATTCCTGAAGCATTTCAAGAAATTCAGTAGTCAAAGATCCAGAAGCAGGTTCAACTGCAACAAACCTTTTGCCTGCAATATCTTTGACTTGGGGTCCAAAGAGAGGATGCAGACTCAGATACTCCACACAATTTGGAATACTACTCTTGATGATCTCTGTTATCCCAGTCTTTAATGATGCAAGCTCGACAAGTAATGATTGATCATGCATTTTCTGACCAATACTTTTGCATATCTTCACTGTCTCTTGAATTGGAACAGAGACTATTACTATATTGCTCTGATGAGCTTCTTCTAAAGGTAACCAAGAAACATTTAGTCCGTTTGCGGTTTCTTCTGCTCTAGCAATGTCTCTGGAGACTATGCTCATTTTTTTGACCTTAGCTTTCAGAATCCTCGCAAGGAGCATGCCCATCCTGCCTGTGCCCCCTACAATGCTAATTGACATACTAGAGATGTTTCTGTTACTCTTCATGTTTCTCAAGCTCCATGAGAGGAAATGAATTTTATTTAATTACTGGGTAGTTTTATAATTTCTGTTCGACTTCAACTGAAAGTTCTATTATATTTCTGAAAAATCGTTTCGCCAGTTCAGGATCTAGACCTAGGTTCTCAGCTTTAACTGCAATATTATCAAGAATTACTGTTTCCCTCTTTGTGTCCCTAATGGGAAGGTTTTCCCGAGTTTTTAAGTCAGCTATCTTCTTTACGATTGCGAGACGTTTTTCAAGTAATTCAAGCATCTGTTCATCTAATGTATCGATCTCTCTTCTATGATCATTGAGTTTTTCCAATAGCTGGTTCCTCATTCCTAGTTTGATTATTCTTTTATCTAACTATATTTTAGTGCGTTGTGGCATCTGAAAATAATTCTATTTTCTCTTCAAATCAGTCCATTTCTTATCCAGTTTTGACATGCCTTCCCAACCTCGATCCATAAACAAAGCATCAACTGTTGTTATGGCCGCCATAGCTTCAATAACTGCATAGATTCTTCCCAATAATGTAGGATCTCTTCTGGTTATTGGACTCAATGTCTCTTCTTTCATCTTTTTCATATTTATTGAGGGCTGCTTTACAGAAACAGTCGGAGTTGGTTTAATAGCTACACGAACCTCAATGTCTTCTCCATTTGTTATTCCGCCTAAGACTCCGCCCGAATTATTAGTTCTAAACTTAACTTTTCCACCTTTAAGGTAAGGATGGTCATTGAACTCTGAACCTTTCATTTTACCACATTTGAAACCTGCACCAAGTTCAATTCCTTTGACAGCCCCAATACTCATGATTGCATGAGATAACATTGCACTGAATTTATCAAAAACAGGTTCACCAAGACCAGCTGGAATATTATGAATAATTAGTTTAATTATTCCTCCGGCAGTATCCCCTTCTTCTTTGATCTCCATTACCTTTTTTATCATCTCATCTGCTGCTTCGGGATCAGGACAGTTTATCTCGTTTTTTCGATAATTTTTCTTAGCTTCATCAAAGGTCATTTCTCTGGCCTGTATTCCCATACATTCCACAGAGTAGGCGATTACCTCGACTTTTTCACGTGCGAGAATGAGTTTGGCTAAAGCACCTGCAGCCACTCTTCCAACAGTTTCTCTTCCTGAGGCTCTTCCTGCTCCACACCAGTCAGCTGCCTCACCGTATTTGAGAAAGAAGGTATACTCAGCATGGCCTGGCCGTATTAGATCCTTATATTCGTAATACTGGTCTATGTGCACTTTTTGAGTATCAACATTATACACTATCATTCCAACAGGTGCACCCGTCGTCACACCCTCTTGACCAACGCCCGCGAATATGTGAACTTGATCTGTCTCTTTTCGAGGAGAATCGAGTTTTCCTTGACCTGGACGTCTCTTATCCATCTCTTTTTGGATCATTTCATCAGTAAGCACCATACATGGTGGAACACCATCGACGATAACGGCTAAACCACTGCCTTCTCCTATTCCATACGATTCTCCACATGTCGTAACTCTAAACATTCTACCAAATGTATTTCCCTGCAATTTTTCAATCCTCCAAACTCATCTTTGCACCTAGATTCTTCATTATATCAACATAATTCGGAAAGGTTACCTTTATTGCTTCAGCTGTATCGATCTCTGTTCTTCCATCGGCAATCATCCCTGCAAGACTGAGAGCCATGACTATGCGATGATCATAATATCCACCAAGTTTTGCTCCTTTTAACTGGGATTGCTGAATAATCATTCCATCATCTGTCTCCTCGATATTGGCATCCATCTTGGAAAGTTCTTCGGTCATCACCTTTATTCTATCTGTTTCTTTTATCCTTGCGTGAGCAACATTCTTTAAAATAGTCGTGCCCTCAGCATAGCATCCCAATACAGCCATTGTAGGTAATGCATCAGGAGTATTATTTAGATCGAGTTCACAGCCATGCAATCTTGACTTTGTAATCGTAATATTCTTGCCTTCAACTTTGATTTCAGCACCCATATTGTGTAAGTAGTCTAGAACGTATCTGTCAGCCTGGGAATCGTTTGGATCGAGGTCTCTTATCGTTACATTATCGCCAATCATTGCTGCTGAGGCGATTAAGAATGTCGCAGAACTCCAATCTGAAGGGATTCTCTTTTCGAAAGAAGAATACTTTTGATTACCGTAAATTAAAACTTCGTTGAAATCTTTATTCCTGTATTTTATGTTGAGTTCATCTAACCATTTGAGTGTCATTTCAATATACGGAATCTCACAACAATTGATGATCTCTATTTCTGTATCTTGCTGTAATAATGGGCAGCATATCAATAGACTGGATAGATATTGTGAGCTTCTACAATCTAGTGTTGTTTTTCCACCTTTCATTCTTCCTTTAATCTCTATAGGTGGACACCCATTCTTCTTCAGAGAGACTGCTTGAGCTCCAAGATTTCTCAAGGCTGAGAGTAGGGGTTCGACAGGCCTTCTTCTTATTGATTCGTCGCCGTCAATCACTATTTTCTTATTCGCAAGAGCTGCAACAGATGTAATGAAATTCGTTGTAGTCCCAGAATTCAGAGTATTGATCTCTGTTTTTCTGATCTCAGGATATCTATCGAAACCAACAATTTCGAATTCTCCGTTATCGATTTTATTGATTTCTGCACCTAAGGAAGTGCAAGCATTTATTGTGGCTTTAGTATCGTCTGATTCTAACACATTATGAAGTATCGATTTCTTATCTGCAAGCGAAGCGAATATGAATCCACGTATCGTATGTGATTTTGAGCTGGGAACAGCTGCTTCTCCACTGATTTCCTCAGTCTTTTCAATAATCAGTTTCATCCAAGTCACGACCAATTTTTAGGTCCATAAATATGCTTGCCAACTCGTTTGTTTTTTAGGAAATAATCTTCTAACTGCTCTTGATCTTCATATCTATGTTCATATGGTCAATCAAGATTTATTGTTTGATAGATTATTTTTAGATCATCAATAGTCAATTGGCCTTTGGCCGTTTCATCTCCCTTTTTGATAGAGGCCATTGTAAAGAATCCTCCAAAAAATGGAGATGTTACTCTAGATATTCTTCCATAATCTCCCATTGCAAAGCATACAATAGTGAAATTCTTTGAAGCAGTATTTAGGAAATTGAGTGCAATGAGACTATCTTCTATTGATTTCGCTGTTGTGACAATCTTATAGACGTCTCCCTTGAATTGTGAATTTCTAGCGAGGATGTTCTCAAGTTCAATCAAAGTAGGCGTAGATTCCATATTGTGGTGGGAAATAATGATCTTGGAACCTAATTCCTTAATAGATTTAATCTTGATTTCAAGATTCTCAACTGAATCTTCAATATCAATATAATCAAAACCGGCCCTTGAAGCATTCAAAAGTGTTTGAAATCGCGCCGCTTCACTACCTGAGAACATGCCACCTTGATTTGATGATCTAAGAGTGCCAATTTTTATTATATCTGTATGAATTTTGATATCCTCAAAATTAGTATCGGGATTTAGAAGGTCCAATCTGATCTCAATTAGATTAGCGCCTTTTTCTTCACCTTCTTCTTCTAGTCTCTTTGCTTCTTCAACGGTTTTTGGCATAATTGAGACGCATATTTTGGGTTTCAACGTTCTATCACTGATTCTTCGTCAACCTTTATGCCGAAGTGTCTACCGCCTGTCTCCACTCGTGCCAATATTTTATCTCCTGGCTTGATTTCTGATATTGATTTTGAACCTTTTTTAGTGACTAACCTTACTGTCTCGGCATTTTGAAGAATTATTGTGAAGTTTCGGCCTTCACTTTTAGCGTGTAGCATAATCATGGGTCTCCATTCAATTTTGATTCTACATATATTCGTCATTCTAGTGTTACCTTCTGAATCTACGGCTAGAACTTCGTCTCCTGCTTTTAGCTCTGAAAGATACCTTGTCTTTTCTGGTGTGGCTAAGAGGTATGATGCTGCAGGTCCTGCATTAACTCTGAATGGTCGTGGTTCGACATGTGGATTCTTCATTGTCTCTGATTCGACTAAGAAGGGTGCTGAAGATTGGCTTCCTACTAAGATTCCTTCTTGAGATCGTAATAATTCACAGGTATCTATACAGACTCTGGCGCCTGTGCCTAAAGTTTTGACTTCAACTACTTCTGCTTCAACTAATGGAATTTTAATGCCAGTTTGTTTGATCACTTTAGCGATTTGTGTTATTTCTTCTGTGTTATCGGTGCTATATAGAACTCCGTCGGCTCCTAATTCAAGAGTTTCAACTGCGAGTTTGGCATCATCTGGATTTGATACTTTCATGATTATCTGTGCTTTATTTCGAAGTCTTGCAATGATGTTTTCAAGAGGGATTATCCTCCAGTTTTCACATTTTAGGATGATGTATTTTGCACCTGACTCTGCGGCTGTAAGAGCTTTTTTCTCATCTGTTCCGGTTGTAATTGATATTTCAGCTGCAATTTCTTTTGAAGATTTTATAGAGTCCAGGTCTTTTGGCTCATGAAATTCTACAATTCTTATGTCTGCATCCTCAAATTTGCCTGCTATTGGCTTATTGAATTTCTCTGATAATCGATGATCTGCTTTAGACAATATTAGAATGTCTGCGAATTCTAATGCTTTCGAGATCAGCTTCTCTTTCACAGAGGATGATGCTTCTTCAGGTATATTGATCCAGAGTTGTTTCAATCTCTTTCACTTAGAATCTGGAGAGCTTTTTCAGCATCGGCTCTGCCGTGAACGATAGCGGCGAGAGCCTTGGTCATCAATTCAGGTTTCTCATGTTGAAATACATTCCTTCCGATTGAGACTCCTGAGCCTCCAGCTTTTACAGAATCTTGAATCATCTGAAAGAATTCTTTGAGGCTTCCTGTCTTTGGGCCTCCAGCAATTACTATTGGGACAGGACAACCTGAGACTACTTCTTCAAACGTCTTAGGGTCTCCTGTATAATTTGTTTTAATTATGTCTGCACCTAGTTCTGCTCCTAGTCTGGCTGCATGAGCAACTGCCTTCGGGTCATGCTCGTTTTTTATTGTGGGGCCTCTTGGGTACATCATGGCCAGAAGAGGGATTCCAAATTCGTCGCATCTATGGGATATTTTTCCGAGTTTATTTAGCATTAGGTGCTCTCGAGGGGAGCCTACATTGATGTGAACAGATACTGCATCCGCTCCAAGTTTTAGTGCTTCGTTAACTGAACATACTTGACGTTTCCAAAGAGGATCCGGACCTAGAACAGTGCTTGCGGAAAGGTGAATTATCAATCCTGTGCGTCCAGTGTCGGTAGTCTTTACTATGCCTTTATGGAGTAGAATTGCGTCCGCTCCGCCACGGTTGAGTTTTTCTATGATGGTTTGCATGTTTTGAAGTCCTTGTATGGGTCCTGATGTTACGCCATGGTCCATGGGTATGATGACTGAACGTTTATCTCGTCGGAAAATTCGTTGAAGTCTTCTCTTTTTACCTGAAATCATCTTTCTCTAATCTCCTAGATGTAACCTGCTGCTTTGAAGTATTCGGAATTGAGTATGGAACATCCAGCTGCGCCTCTTATAGTATTGTGTCCTAGGACAGTATATTTGATTCCTTCTAACGCTTCATCTTTTCTGATTCTTCCTACTACGATGGCCATTCCGTTGCCCTCCATTCTATCCAATTTAGGTTGAGGTCTATCATCTTCATATCTTACGACAATTGGTTGTTTTGGTGCGGTTGGTAGACCTAATCTTTGGGGTTCGCTCTGAAACTTTTCCATTACCTCGGCAACAGTCTGAGGATCAGTTTTCTTCTCTGTCTCAACGAAGACTGTCTCTATGTGACCGTCTGTTGTATTGACTCTGTTGCAGCTGGCTGAGATTTTAAATTCTGCAGGTTTTTTTAGTTCACCTAAGATCTTTTGGGTCTCGATAACTACCTTTTCTTCTTCACCTTTGATGAATGGTATTACATTGTCTGTTATGTCTAGTGAAGCAACCCCGGGGTATCCTGCTCCTGAGATTGCTTGCATTGTTGTTACGATCATTCTTTTTATGCCAAATTCATCTTTGATGGGTTTCAGGGAAAGCGTCAAAACTGCTGTGGTGCAGTTTGGATTGGTGACTATGGCTCCGCTCCAGCCTCTTCTTTTCCTTTGTTCATCAACTATTTTCGAATGTTCCCAGTTAACTTCAGCATTTAGAACAGGTACGTCTTCATCCATGCGGTGCGCTGAAGCATTACTGAAGACCATGTATCCTTTCTTAGCAAACTCTTCCTCTACCGGTCCTGCCTCTTCAGATGGTAAAGCTGAGTATACTAAATCAACTTGGCCAACCGCTTCAGGCGTCACTGGAAGAATTTTAAGGTCTTTTACTGATTCTGGAATAGGGGTTGGTAATCTCCATTTGGCAAGCTTTCCATACTTTACGCCTTGACTTCTTTCAGATGCTGCTACAGCCTCGATCGTATACCATGGATGGCCATCAAGCATTTCAATGAATTTTTGTCCAACCATTCCGGTGGCTCCCAGGATTCCAACTTTTAACATTATTATTTCACTCCCAAGGTTTTCCTAATTATGGAGAGAACCTTCTCTCGTTCATCATAGTCGACGAAGATGAGAATACTGGCTGTTATCGTCAGTATCCCAAATATGTTAATGCCATTCTTTCTGAGTAATTCAGTGATCTTGCCAATAACTCCAGGAGTATCCTCAAGTCCGACTCCCTTTATTCTAATGTAAGCAAGGTCTCGTCTTATCGTCATCGAAATCGCTCTAGGATATTTGAGTGATACTCTATGGAGATCTTTGTAGAATGGTTTCGGGTTCTTGGGATCTGATATGTAGAATATTATCGAGTCTGAGTTTGCTGATAATCCCATTAAATCTGTTCGGGAACTGATTTTCTTCGCTAGGTCTGTGGTTACGGTTGGGTTTTTGGCTAATTGTTTTCCTATTATTGTTAATGCTGCAACTGGTTTCGATGATGCTAGATCAACTTCAAGCTCTGAACTTGGCCCGCCAGTAATTCTGGTTCCTTCTGAGTCTAGATCTCCTTTTGAGAAGTTGATTACTTTAGCGTCGATTTTCGCATCTTTATATTTTAACGCTTTTCGATGGATGAATTTTTTACCAGAATCGGCGAGCTCAACCAAGACATCGCAATCGACTTGGTTAAGTCGTTTAGCTTCTGGAACAATTTTTGGATCGGCTGTCATAATGCCATTTGAGTCTGTAACTAAAATGACTTTGTCAGCTTGAAGGGCTTTCGCTAAGATGAATGCTGTGGTATCGCTTCCGCCTCGTCCTATTGTGCTGGTCTTACCTGTTTTTGTTTTGCCTATGAATCCACCTATTACAGGAACGATTCCCTGGTTCAGTGTTGGTAGTACATATTTTTTGATTCGAGCTTCACATTCATCTATGATTGGGTTTGCATTAGAGAATTTGTCGTCTGTGATTATTGGCCAATCATTATCATGTGGGTCGAAGCATCTGGTTTTTACTCCTTCAGATTTTAGGGTCGTAGCGAAGATCCTTGCGCTTGTTCTCTCTCCCATTGATAGTATGTCGTCTGAATCATGTTTTTCAAAACTTTTTCCGGATGAGTTGTGTAGTATCTCAAGTAGTGTGTCTGTGGTTTTGCCTATTGCTGATACGACTACAGCTACTTTATATCCGTTCTTTACTTTTTTCGCGACAGATTTTGCTGCTTTTGTTATTCTTTCACTGTCGGAGAGACTTGAGCCGCCGAATTTAGCCACTATTATCTTGCTGGAGTTCTTTCTGTTTGATCTAGATGATTTTCGTGAAGAGTTCTTATTTGGTCTAATTATTTTTGATGGTTTGGTACCTTTGGAATGGTTTGCTTTAGAATCAAGTGGCGTCTTTGAAGATTTAGTTGAGGAAGTAAACGCCCTCACCGAAAACGTGGTCACCTATTTTTAGATCACCCAATTGTCTTCCCCTGTCATTAGAATTGGCAGTGAATGTACGAACTATATATATTAATTTATCGACAAAAATCTTGTTATTGCAATATGATTATTCGATATTTTAGTGCGTACTAAATCTTAGTTAACGTTTTCATTTTTGCCTCTATTTTTTAAACTATCGCTCCGGGTGCGCGTGCATGTTAGGATTCATGTTTCGAGTCGGGAATGCCTTTATATTCTGTTAAACAGTACTTAACGGTAGTTGATGGATTTGAAAGCTAAACGAACCCAAGCTTTGATTCTTAAGGCAGGTCCAACCGAAAGTGGAGCACCTCCAACCCCTTCACCACCTCCGACGCCTGTGGGTGGGGAAATGATTCCAGTCGATAAACTATCCATATTCCTTTCGAGTTCATGGATTCTAATACTATTGATATTGATTGTTCCAGTAGCATTCATATTGTATAGGAAACGTGACGTGACTCTGAAAATATTGAGTCCCTTGGTTTCTCGATTATTCGATTATAGACTGTTACATTAGAACTAGTCTACGTTTACTTTTTTCTTTCTTAACTACAGCGGATACGCTAGAAATCTGGTGATCCGAACAGTGAAAGTGTGACTTCAATGACCGATTCCCCACACCATTTTACTGGTGAGCACACACACATTTATACCATATTTTGAAATACAATCGAATAAATTGTGATTAAAATGAATATACCGTGGACACTTGTCTCGATTGTTATTGTAGCTGTGATATTGGCAATACTTGCTTTTTTCGTATTTAAGAGAAAAGGGTGGGATGCAGAGGTTAATTATCGTAGTTATTTCGGCATAGGAATAGTATGGCTTCCATTTGGCATAGTCTTCTATCTACTTTTTGAAAGTGTGATAGGTATTGTGTTTTCCATTATGGGACTGGTGTTCCTTGCTATCGGTTTAAAGAATAGGGATAAGTGGGGTAAACCACAGAAGCTATCACCTTCTTATCAGAAAGCAATAAGGATAGCTTTACTCTTAGGCGTGATTTTTCTGGTTCTGGGCATAATAGTGTTCGAGATAATGAGATGATTTTATTGTGTGTGTCCCTTGGTGAGAGCACCATAATTTGAACCGTTAGATTGTTTTCTTTGTGTGTGTTCACCAGTTGCATATGAAATAATCATTTTATCTATTCTACTTTTTGGCCGCATAAGTG
>JBAUBP010000074.1:0-2939 GCA_049676905.1 Bathyarchaeia archaeon | reverse complement strand
CTACAAACCTTGACCTTCACACACCTTAACCTTCACACGCTACGGACAATTTTTTTCTCGAGTGTGTGTGTCCTATTTGGTGAGAGCATCGTAATTTGAACCGTTAGATTTTATTATTTTTTAAAGAGAGAGAGAGCTCACCAGCTATAGCACACACACCCAATTTAGAATTGCTCGCTTCGCTCCCGGAATGTTATGTTAAGAATTATGTATGTCATGTTAGTCGCGCACTATGCCGTTCCATGCATTTGTTGATATCGAGAGTCTGCTTTTTTTATATAATCATTTCCGTATCACAATTCATTATGCTAATCTTCTCCATTAAAACTCTCATATCCTTCTCTAATTAGAAATGCTGCAATAACTAAACCGATAACAGGATCCGCCTGCCATAATCCTAAGAAATAGTTCAATCCAAGACCAATGAGTAAGGCAATAGATAGAGCGGCACATGCAAGTGTCTCTTTTGAATCTGCAATCAGACTTTTACTCTTTAACAATTCTCCAGTTTGATATTTCATGCGCGATAAAACTGGCATGATTATTATGGAAAGTATAGCTATGATTATTCCTAAAATACTTGGATTTGAAGCCTCAAACTGATAGAGCTTTTTTATTGATTCGAAGGCGACATAAAAGGCAAGTATGAAGAAAGTATATGCAACGAGTCTTACTGTCCTTTTTTCAATTCGTTCTTCTTCTTGGGGCATTCGTTTTTTCTTGAATCTCCATATCATGATAAAACCTGAAAATGATTCAACAAAACTATCTAGTCCAAATCCTAATAGAGCTACACTACCAGATAATGAGGCGGCCAGAATTGATACGATGCCCTCAATTATATTATAGCCAACTGTGAAATAGGATAAACTAAGAGCTTTTTTATGAAGATCCGTATTCACTGTAATCATTTATCACCTAATCAAATAATGTTAAGATATTTCACAGAAAAATAAAATATATGTACCTAATTTATGAGATTCATTTAGCATTTCGTTCCTAGAGAGATTTTTTTTATTCTGTGTGTGTGTGTGCTCACTAGCTAAGGCTAAAAGGCAAAAAGAAAATTAAATTTTATATATGACAATTACCTCAATTGTAAAATGGATATTTTCTGGATGATTCGCTCAGGTATTTTCTTTGTAGCTGGTTTAATCCCAATTCTTTTTCCAAAAAAAGTTAACAAATTTCAGAATTATGTGCTTGAAAAACTTCATGTTAAATACAAAATAAAAAGTGAAAAGAAATCTTATTTTCATATAGGCATTATCTTTATTATTATTTCAATACTATTATTCGCATTCTCAATTACTCATTAAGACCCCTATTTTTACTTCTCTGTTCCTCGGTTGAGCTCACCAGCTAGTGCACACACACTTTTTTAGCGCGCGCCAAATAAAGATCTCATGTAGTTGGGATTAAGATAAATCCATACATTATTTGCAAGTCTAATACAAGGTTGGATGTAAGTGATGAAGATTATCGGGTTCAGTGCTGGTGTCGTAGGTCATGACTCGAACATAGACCGAATGGTTAAGGCCATTATGAAGAATAGTGGCTACGATTCAGAATTCGTTAAACTCACTGATCTTAACTATTCTGCCTGCAAGGGTTGCGTCTGGCTGTGCGCCAAGCCAGAGGTATGCAAGCTTGAGGATGACTTGGTTACCTACTATCAGAAGGTAAAGGAAGCCGACGCGGTAGTCTTGGGAAGTCCTGTCCATTTCAGGACCATAAGCGCCACCATGTCGGCTTTCATTTCCCGCTTATGGGGATTTCGCCACGTAAACTTCGCTATTAAAAACAAGCCATTCGTCCTGGTAATTTGTGGTATAGGTAATCGACGAGATACAGCTGAAGAAGATTTCCGTAGGGCGCTTAATCCTTTCAACGTTAGAATTCTGGACGTAGCCAAGTACTCTTCCAGAATACCCCCTTGCTACAGGTGCGGACGTCATCAAGAATGCTCTATAGGTGGCGCATACCGGATATGGAGTGACAAAGCTCATACTCTAACCATTACTCCGGAACTCTTCCATAGATGGGAAGATGATGCTGAGGCCGTAGCCAAGGTAGCAGCTGCCGCTGAGAAACTTAGAAAAGTTGTGGCAACGCCCACTCAAGTATGATTAAAGGCTGCAGGAGTATTACCCCACTCACATCCCGAATAAGGGAAAGAATGCGTGTGCTCACCAGCTATGGGGGGATATAGGGAATAACAGCGTTATGGTCTTTACGTGGAAGTGTAAATTTCGACGTGTAAATTTAATGTCCATGTGGAAGTTTTGATAGCGTGTGCGCTACAGCATGCGCGCAATGTGCGCGGGTAGTCTAAGATATATGAGAAAGTAACTATTATATATAACGTTGTTAAGTCATCATAAAGAATGTCGAACAATCCAAAGAAGATTATGAATGTTGTGATGAAATGAGTGGTGAACGCGCGCGCGCTATTAACATTCCTTTTGGAGAAAGGAGAAAAACAAAATGCCTGTTACGCCCAACTTCATAGAACGTATGATCCTGCTCAAACTCAACAAGGGGCCTGGCCCCATGTTGGATCTGCTTGGAGGGCTGGCTTGCAAAGCGGTTTCTGTTGCCGTCAAACTCGGCATCTTTGAGAGCTTGAACAGCGGGCCGTTGACAGCCGCGGAGATCGCCCACCGGATGAAGGCCAGCGAGCGTGGCATTCAGCTACTGCTCAACGCCCTGGAAGCTATCGGTTACGTGAAGCAGAAGGGCGGCCGCTACTCCAACAAGCCGATGACGGTTAAGTGGATGGTGCGCAGCTCGCCACACTATATCGGCGATATGTTTCCCTACACTAACGGTATCCTCGAGCGGTGGGGGTATTTGGACGAGGCCATCCGCAGGGGAGAAACGCCGACTCTGACCTGGGAATGGCTCGACCAGCACCCAGACGGCTGGGACAATTACAA
>JBAUBP010000073.1:0-5055 GCA_049676905.1 Bathyarchaeia archaeon | reverse complement strand
AAAGAAGCCAAATAGGGTTCTTGCTTTAAATGAATATTCTCAACCATTTGGTCCTTCAGCTCCACTGAAAAAATTCAAAACAGCTAACGTATCAGTTGATTCACGAATTGAAAAAAACTTTAATGATACAGATATGACAGCTTCCGATTCAATATATTCACTATATAATGCTGGAGTACTAATAACAAGAATACAACGAACTTTCAGCTTAGGAATGTTTGGGCTATCAAAAAGAAGGAAACTTGTGCCGACGAGATGGGGAATAACTGCCGTAGATTCAACTCTCTCTAAGAGACTTGTAAACGAGGTCAAACAATTTCCAACAATAGATGAATATCAAGTCTTCACATTCACTAACATCGGGAATATCTATGCGGCAATATTCATCCCAGAAAGATGGAGTTTCGAATGGATAGAGGCTTGGTACCCGAAGACTTTTTGGAATCTGCTTGGACAATCCCCTGAGCTGATGGGGGATTTTGAACCTTATGAGGGTAGAAGTAAATATGCAAGTGTGGGTGGATGTTATTATTCAGCGAGATTAGCCCTTGCAGAGAAGCTTAAGAAAGACCGTAGACAGGCCGCCGGGCTTATCCTAAGAGAAATACATCCTGAATATATACTGCCTGTAGGAGTCTGGAACGTAAGAGAGAGTATAAGAGAGCTTCTGAAAACTAAACCGATGAAATTTGATACGTTCCACAAGGCAATGTCCCACGCTTTAAAAGAACTTACTATTCCTGCAAATGACTGGGCTAGCAATAGTAAGATAATGAGAGATGCATTATTTCAAAAGAAAATATCTCAATATTTCCATAGAAGTAAAGATGAAATATCTTAACACTCTTCAATTCTTTGAGAATTATCAGTATCCTAAACTTTTTATCAAAATACCAATAATCAGTCGTGGTTAAGATGGGTGTCGACTTTGGGGGATTAATTGAAAAAAGAAAGATCACCCTCGAAGATCTTCAAGGGAAATCTTTGGTCGTAGACGGATATAATGCATTATATCAATTCTTAGCTATAATAAGAGGAAAAATGGGAGAACCACTCACTGATAGAAGTGGCAGAGTTACAAGTCATCTCAGTGGATTATTTTACAGAACTGCGAACATGATGGAAAGAGGGATTCAATTAGCATATGTTTTTGACGGTCAACCCCCAGCAATGAAAGAGATCGAAATAAAACGCAGAATGAAAATTAAGGAAGATGCATTAATTCAATATGATGATGCGATTAAAAGAGGCGCCTTTGACGAAGCAAAAAAATTTGCGCAAATGACCTCCAAATTAAAGGATGATATGGTAGAAGACGCCAAAACACTGCTTAATTTGCTGGGTATACCGTGGATACAAGCTCCATCAGAAGGTGAGGCGCAAGCATCTCATGTAGTTTGTAAAAATGATTCATGGGCCGTTGTGAGTCAAGATTACGATTCTTTTTTATTCGGTACACCAAGACTGGTGAGAAATCTAACTATTACGGGAAAAAGAAAGTTACCTGGAAAAAACGTCTATGTGGAACTTGAGCCAGAGATAGTTGAGTTAAGAAAAATTATTGATGATCTCAAACTAACTCGAGAACAGCTAATCGATCTGGCAATACTCCTTGGTACAGACTATAATCCAGGAGGATTCAAAGGTGTTGGTCCCAAAACCGCTCTCAAACTCATAAGAGAACATGGGAATTTATCGAAAGCCGTCGAGACTATGAAAGAAAGTCCGAATATTGATGACTTATTTAAGATTCAACAGTTATTCTTGAATCCTAAAGTAACTGATGATTATGAACTCAAATGGCGAAAACCTGATCCAGAAGCAATAGTGACATTTCTAGTAAATGATAGGGATTTTTCTGAGGGGAGAGTAAGAAGTGCTATTAAACGAGTCTCAAGAGGTTGGGAGAAAAGTAGTGGAGCCACGCTTGAAAGTTTCTTTGGAAGTTAGCCCACTATTTTCTTAAATTTATTCGCAATCTCTCAATAGTAATATTCATTCTGCCTAGAAGATCTTCATTGGCTATCACTGTGTTGATCAATTTTTTTATCTCAGCACATTGATTCGCATACATTGAGGCAAGATTATCGTCTTTTGACATCTGTGCTTTAATACATTTTTCGAAAGCTTCTTTTTCTTTTCTTTTGAGATTGATTAACATTTCTTCGAGTTTTGACTCTTCTAATGAAATATCTTTTTGGATATCCCAAGGCTCGTCTTTGAATTCGGTTATGGCGGGAAAATATCGGGATGTGATCTTGTCCGTCTTTTCAAGCTTAGCAAGAATTAATTTTACGCTTCGACGAGTCCAACCTAACTTCTGGGAAATTTCTTCTATACTCAGACCTGGATTTTTAGAAATAAATTGAATAAGTTCAGCTGATTTTGTCTTCCTTCGACTTTTTGGCATTTTAACCTTACCAGATTATATTGTTTGTCTTCATTTCCAACCAGCCTTTCCCCTCATTGGAACAAACGCAACGCCACCAAGTTCTTCTTTAGCTATGTTTCCATCAGCAAGTTTTCTGATCCTTAGGAGTTGTTGAAACTGATATATGCCGCCAACTGGGATTAAAAGTGAGCCGTCGATATCAAGTCCATCAATTAGATCTTGTGGAATCTCCGGTGCTGCGCTTGTTACAATGATAACATCATATGGTTCATATTCCTCAATGCCCAAAGATGCATCTCTATGTAAGACATCTACTCGATCTGAGTAACCACACTTTTTTACGTTATCTTGAGCAGATCTAGCTAATTCCTCAATTATTTCAGCTGACCAGACATGACCCCAATTTTCTTTAGTTTCAGTACTTGGAGCAACAACTTCTGCGTATACGCAACTCATGTAGCCGCAACCACCACCTATTTCTAATATTTTATCTCCCAGCGAAAGTTCAGCATACTCACAAAACATCGCAGTCATATGGAGGGCACTGGTAGTCTGTCCATGTCCTATTGGTATCGGAGCATCGATGTAGGCTTCACCTGTTACTTCATCCGGGAGAAACTCCTCCCTAGGTACCAAGGACATGGCTCTGATGACATTTTCAGAATACAATATGCCTCCTTGAATTAAACGGTCTAATGCTTTCTTTCTCAATTGGGCAAATTTATTAACGGACAACTTCAGCCTTCACAACAGTTCTCTATTCGTTCATAATAATAAAATAATGCTAGAAAATATTTATTGAATTACTATGAGAATTACAATTTAATATCATATACTTGAGTATGTAGCTACTTTAACAAGATATTATTGAATATAATGAACATAGAAGTGAACAACTGGAAATGTTGTTATAGAATTTGAATAAAACTAACATTTACTGAATACTTGCTATATTGATTTGCACCTCAATCATTTGACAAAGCTGGCTAAGATGTATGATTCGCAGAGCTACTGAATATATTTGTGCTCATGGCCATGATCTCATAACGGCTAAACATGAAACTACTTTTGAGTTTACTAAAGATGATTTTCTTACAAATAGAGGAGATTGCATAATTGCTGTCGGTGCCAAAGGTACTAAAGAGCTTTCTGAGGACTTTAAGAGATTAGCCTCCATTGATTCAGCAATAATTACCGTTAGAATGGAAGTTGATGGAATCAATGAAATAGCTGTTGGTCAAGGAAAAAGAGAACTCAAGTTTAATCATCCAACTGACATGGTGGCAAGGAAAAGCTCCTACATTTGTCCACGTACATTGATGATAAGATCGAATAAGTCAGCCTCTGATTTCGATCGTGAATTTATCAAGAGATTAAGGAATTCCAAATCAACAGTAAATATTGTAATTGTGGTCGAAGCTTAAACTACCTTCAAGTCAAAGGCTAGCTGCTGTTCTCTTGGGCCTATCTCTTTGACAATTCTTATGGTTTCTAAAGCAACTAATTTTCTACCTGAAAGTTTTATTTTACTTCTTATCTGTTCAGATAAAATCTCTGTCGAAGTTCCTTCTGATGCAAATAAATACAAATGAATGAATCCTCCTTCGGGCTTAAGAAATTGGCATGCTTGAGGTATTGCATCAAGAGACTTTTCTGGAAGGTTCATTATCACTCGATCCGCTGAAAAAGAATCATAAGATATTTTGGTGGAATCTGCTAAGATCACTGTGATTTTATGCTGGCATTTATTGATTTTAATATTCTGTAACATGAAATTAGTGGCACTTGGATTTATATCGATCCCGTAAATTTTCTTTACATCACATGATCGAGCTATAACAATAGAAAATGGCCCAACCCCCGCAAACATATCGACAATGATCTCTCCTTTTTTAATGTAGGTGGCTACTCTTTGTCGTTCTGAAGAAAGGCGAGGGCTAAAAAACACTTTGAGAGGATCTAATCGAAATTTGCATCCATATTCATTGTGTTCAGTAACTGTAGATGGACCACCATTCAGAATAATAAAATCTCTTACTCTGAAAATATCTGAAATTGGTCCATCTTTTGCAAGAATTGTATTATAATGTGGGTTCAGCAGTTTGAAAGAATCGCCGATCATTTTTCTATATTCGAATAGATCATTCGGAATTTCGAGGATGGCGATGTCTCCAATCACATCATAAGAACGAGGAAGACTAGCAAGAGTGTTTGGTGGTAATTTATTCTCTAAAACTTGAGATAAATTCTTTTTTAGGATTTTTCTTTCCTCAAACTCATAAGTGCAAAATTCTAATGAATCCATGTTAGACTTTAAAATTTTCATTTCATTTTCAGACGGAAATCTGGATAAAGGGATAATTACATCATCTTTCTCGGGCGCGATTTTCATATTATTTTGTAAAATACCCATTCTCCTTACGAGAGACAACGCTCTGTGAGCTGATCGCTTCTTTACCCTAAGAGATTGTTGCCACAAGATTCTTTAACCGTGTTGGCGATGGTGTGTAAAATATCTCAAGGTGAGGCTAAGAAATAAAGATAGATGGCCATCGCAATAAGAAAAATTCCGCTAATCCTTTGGATCTTACCAGTTACACCTGTTATTCTCCTAACAAGTAAGTGTTTAGTTTTACTCACGAGAATTGCTGTTGCAGTTAATG
>JBAUBP010000072.1:0-6277 GCA_049676905.1 Bathyarchaeia archaeon | reverse complement strand
GCCCATTATCTTGGCGGCTTCCTTCATTGAAGCTTCAGGGTTTATGGTCAAAACAGTCGAGGTCATTACATCGGATACATGAGAATGTTTCAGATACTCTTGATAGGCAATATCGGAGATTGTGGGGAATTCGTCTTTCAAAGATTTAGACATACAAACTCCATTATATAATAATGGATTAACCGACTTAACTTCCTTTCCCCGCATAAGATTTGACTGGACGTTAATATAGCGGTAGATTCTTTTATCCTGATTAGCTAGCTAGCTAAAGTCGCCTAGAGTGCTGAGATTTCTTGTTTTGACCAATAGATTTTATTCTTATGTTTGCGAGGACATTTGTAAATTCTCTCTATTGATCCTTTTTTCTTTTCGACGCTTGCGATTGTATGGATGTCGTCTGGTTGGTGAGCATCAAAGGGTTTACCGCATCCTGAATTGCTACAACTGAAAGTTTTCTTTTCAGTCAATTCTTTCACAGTTATATTCTAGCGTTTTAATCTTGATAAGACTTTATTTTTGCAAGTTTGTTTCCGGCTGCTCCTGCAACAAGATCCATTATGACGTTTTCCGGTGGCTCATGCCAATCTGGAAAAAATTTGGTTAGCGCGCGTCCCTTTTTTACGGGAAGCCGCTCAGCCTATTAGCGCATGAGATTCTTACTACCTATAGAGGAGATTTGTCAAAAAGATAATCAAGCAGAAAATCTAATTTGCACCCGAGTAAAACTACATATTTGTCGCCAGCCCCACAATAAATGAATAGTCTATCCTTCAATAAGACAGCTCCTACCGGGAATATCACAGAGGGAACATCTACTGGATAATCATCATTACCTTTCAACTCCCAAGGCTTGTTAGGAATGTAAATGGGGTTTTCCGTCCTACACAATACTTTGCTAGGGTCATCTAGGTCGAGAACCGCCGCGCATATAGAATAACTCCTAGTCATAGCTGTCTCTAGACCATATGCACGACATAGTTCCTTCTTAATCTCACCGACTGCGTGATAAATCATAAGCCAGCCCCTTTCCGTTTTGACTAGTTGGGTTCCAGGACCAATCTTTTCTCGCTCATGAGGCAGTCGACCTGCGGATAGCAAGATATTCTTATCCTTGTTTCTGAATATTTCTAGCCACTCTTTCTCATATTTTGATGGCTCTAGTATTTGCTTCTTGCCACCATTCAAACGGGCTAGGTGGATGTTTGGGTGAAATCGAAGCAATATGTATGAACTACCACTTACTTCCTCTGGAAAGATTATACAATTTCTCGAATCAAACGATTTTACCACGCCACTGTACTGTATATCCTTGAAATTCTCTGTAGTGTAGATAGCTATTCTGTCGGCATCTTTTCCTTTGAAGGGAGGTTTTATTTTTCCGCAACCAATCAAGAAATATTGATTATCGAATTTTACTATTCTTATGTCTTCGATTCCATGAAAAAAGTCCTTATGGCTACTTCCGTCTCCTCTGATCATTTTCCTATCTAGATGTCTAAAGTGAACTCCATCATGACTTTCTAGTAACCAAACCTCCGAGATGTAGTGTTCCATGTAGTGCTTATTCATAGCAAGTTCTTTGTCAAAATAGCTTTTTCTTTCATAATTCTTATGGCATCTCGGCGCGATTATTATTCTATCTTTAAAAATTTCGGCTCCGCTATTGAAAACTGCTCCGGTTATTATCCTGTTATTTTTACGCCAGACTAATCCCAGGTCTTGTGGTTTAAGTATAGGATTATTAGAGTAGTTTTCAAGTTTGAAAATAGATTTGCCAGATCTACTCTTAACAATTTTTCCTTCGCCTATTTTTTTGGAAAATTCTTTCAGGCCCATATTATTCCATCGTGCATGTTATTTTCTTGTTTCTAAAGCTTCTTGGAAAACATCGATGAATTTTGAGGCTACTACATTAGCATTTCTACGCTCCAAAAAAGCCTTTACCTTATCAAGATTGGATTTTCCCTCAAAGATTTCAAGCAAGCTCTTTTTTAATTCCTGCATGTTTCTATATTTGATTATCTCATCGTGATGTTTCTCGACATAGTTTACATCATGATACAATATTGGACAACCTGATCCCATTGCCAGACACACAGAGCTCGAAATTACAGCTCTATACCTTGTGTTAGGTTTTCTATGAATCAGTAAGGCGTCAGATGCATGTAAGAAATCATAAAGCTCATGTATTGGCAAGGCTGATTTCCTTAATTCAACAAAAGAGTATTGATTTAGAAATTCCTCTAATTCTTGGACATGCCCATCTGGATTTGCAATTATCAAATATTTTATAGGAATTTCGTATGCCACTTCCTTTAGCGTTGGTAAGACATCATATAGCTCTCTTGTTCGAAATCCGTAGGAAAGAATTATCTTTTCATCCATGGATAGGCCGAGTTTTTTTCTAGCATCTTTCTTGTTTGCAAGTTCTAATGGATGGCATGGGTAGGGTATTATGCGAATCTTTTGCTCGGGAAAATGTTTTGATATAAACTCCTTATAGCGTTCGTCAAAGCAGATTATGATATCCCAAGAAAATTTGTAGTATAAAGGATCTAATGGGGGACCTCCCTCGTGAACCACCATGACAGTAGCGGCTTTCTTTCTTATATCAGGGAACTTTTCATACAGCTCTTTTGTAGGAAGCCTTTCAACATTTTGAGCTACAAATACGTTATAGTCCTCTCTAATTAATGGTAAAGGGTCAAAATAGTTTGCCTTAGTTACCGGTAGCACTTCATTGACGCTATAGTGCCTGATTATGTAATCCTCGTCCTTCTGCAAAGTGGGTCTGGCATCTGGATGTTTTCGCGGAGAGAATACTCTGAGTTGGTGGCCCATCTTGACCCATTCCCTTCCTACAAGCTCTGCATGAATTGATGGACCATTTGCTGCATTCCATAAGGTCATCATTCCTACACTAAACAACTACGATCCTTCCAATGCTTATCTTTTGGTGATGCGTACTGTTAACCATCTGTACGTTAATAGACTTACAAAAATTTTGGCGGACCCTAGGGTATCGATCCGCACGCGATTCTGATAATGTCAATCATCACTTATGCAAGGTAATTCTAACTCGCGATAAGAGGTAATAGCGTGCGCAGCTTCTTAGCGCCCGACACTAATCTAAAAGGAGGGAGTAGAAGTGAGTGAATTCAGTAGCAAATGGAAGATGTTCAAGATAATCTGTTCAGGCTGCGGTAAAGATGAGGAGGTTCCATTTGAGCCCTCTGGAGATAGACCAATATACTGTAGAGAATGCTACCAAAAACGCAGAAGATCCTAATCAACGCGCGCGCTTTTGGATGTTACTAAAGGCATAACTGTCGAATATGTATGTTCGCGAGAACCAATCTGAAATGCCCAATTTACCAATATTGTTTCTTAAGAGTGTGTTTATGATTGAAGTAGATTGGAGACTTCCTGCGTACGTGCTATAGGGAGGTTCGTTTTTCAGATCGTACTTAACATGTTTCGTAAACGACTGAGATCTGTTGATAAATTGCTGAGTGAGTGGGATTCGATTATCAGTGGCCCATCATAATCATTCTCCTTCAACCCTCTCAAGGTTTCAGGAAAATCTATATTGCCCCCTCCGATCGGCAGATGCTGATCGCTTTCACCATCATTATCATGCAGATGAACATTAGCGATTAACCCGCTTAAAGCGGATATGAAACTTGAGGGTTTATCGATAGTGTTTGCATGGCCGACGTCAAACGTTACTTCACAGTCCACCTCCTCCGCAATTTTCTTCACATCACTCGCATACCCAGCTATAACATGATTTGGCGAGTTATGATCATTTTCAACAGTGAATTTCAATCCGTATCTTTTTGCGGTTCCAGCTAGATGGTGTAGAGAGCGTATGGCGTTCTCCCTCGCCGATTTCAAATACGTTGCTGGGTAGTTACTGGAGAGCCTTCCCACATGAGAGACAAGAATGTCAACATTCATCTGACTTGCTGTTGAGATCCATTTTTGAAGACTGTTTGTTGATGCCGAGACGATTTCCGTGTTTAGACTGGTCAAGTTCACATCGATGTAGGGCAGGTGTGCAATTACTTGAAGATCGAAAGAGTCAGTTAATTCTTTAAGTCTCTGTGTATCGCCTCCTTGAAGGAGCCGTTGAATCCTCAAGTCATCAAGTTTTATTTCTAGAAAATCGACCTTCAACTTGCCAACAAGACGTACAAAATTAAGGGGCGATAGATCAAAGCTCAAATGGCTTGATAACCCTATCTTCATAGGTTACAGCTCTATAACATATGCCCGAAGGCGGAAAGGTGATTAGTTCCTTTAGTTCTTGGAATTTTTCGATGTTGTATTAATCTCATTAACGCTTCGAGGTTCGCAAGAATCGCCAGTAATATTAGTGAATATAGTATCTGATTTGATATTCCACCAAGAAATATGATAAAAAGTCTAAGGTCTCTACGCATTGATATCCTTTGAGAGTTAAATTTCTCTTTGAACGCTTCTTCATACCTGGTGCTTGTGTAGCTGATCATGAACGTGCCTGCTAAACAGATGAAACCGATAAGCCAGACTAGAACTTCTTTATGGATGATCCAATATCCATAGGTCATTCCAAGAATAATTAAGAAATCTGCGTATCTGTCTAGGCAGGCGTCGAGCCATGAGCCGTAGCTTGTCTGTAGAAATTTTAAACGAGCAATCTCACCGTCACAGCCATCCAATATGGATATCAGTTGAGCTGAAACTCCGCCGATGGCAACGTAGATGTAGCCTCCAAAAGAGAACGAGGTTGCGGCGATTAAGGCTATCATGAAGCTTATGAGCGTCAACTGATTTGGAGTTATGCCTGTTTTTACGAGGTGTTTTGAGATTTTGGTTGAGATCTTCCTATTCAGGTTTCTGGATATGTATCCGTCTCCTGGTTTTGTTAAAGATTCTAATAGCAGGGTCTCAGCTTTCTTTAGGTCTTCTTTTGTGTCCACGTCAAGCCAGAATGAGGCTGAAGCATCGTATGAGACTGCTTTATGGTTCTCAATATATTTCTTGATACTGTCGGACCATTCTTCTTTTCCATCTTTCAAACATTGCGTTATCACAGGAAATATCTGTTTAGAACATAGGAAGATGCCTGTGTCTATAGCGTTGAATTCCGTCAAGTCTTTTCCGATATCTTTTATCTCATCAGCGTCTATGAGGATCTTTGTTGCTTCTCCAACATCGATGTATCTTGGGTTTGAGTCTGTTGCGATTACCAGATCTCCCTTTACACTCAAAATCCCTTTGATTACATTTGGAGTAAATATGTGGTCTCCCATGACTAAGAGAAATTTCTCATTAACCATTTTTTCAGCCTTTAAGATAGAAGTAGCGTTTTCCCTCTCATATTCACCATTTGTAGCATAGCTTATCTTTACGCCATATTTTGATCCGTCTCCAAGGTAATTCTTCACAGAATCTCCTTTGAAACCCACTATGACGATCATGTCGGTGATGCCTGCATCCTTAAGCGTGAGAATCGTTCTTTGAATCAAAGGAACTCCACATAAGGACAGTAGAATCTTTGGAACCATGGAATTGATCCTTGTCCCATCTCCCGCAGCTAAAATCAAAGCCTTCAAACTTTGCACAACATTAAATTGAATAATTACTACGGCATCTACTCATTATTGCCTGAAAAACATTGTTAATGCAAAGGGAAGTGTGTTTTATGGAGCCTTCAAAGAAGCCGTTGAACTTTCTATTGAAACATCTTAACGATGAGGTATGTGTAAGATTGAAGAATAATATCGAGTACAGGGGCAGGATGGTAGGCTGCGATAACTACATGAACCTGGTGCTTGAAGACGCAAGCGAGTATATGAGTGATGAGCCGACGGTGAAGTATGGACCTCTGATTCTGCGTGGTAGTTTCATACTGCATATTTGTGTTAGGCAGCCTGAGTGAGTGCGCAGGTTACTGGATTTGAGTACACCTATCCATAAGATGAGGTGTTCCTGTCAAACCGTCTTGTTATTAAATAGGCTTGCACGGTAAGAAGTTAAAGACTTCAATGTAAGTTAAGTTGAAGGTGAGAGCTTGGTCAATTCTGGAGATGACGATGTTTCTGATAAAGAGGATAATGATGATGATGATGATGATGACGATTATGATCCTGATTAATTAGCAAGCGAGCGTTTTAACATAACTTGAGAAGCGCGCGCTTCTCATTATTTATGCCCTAGCTGGTGAACACCAACATTTAGCCGGGTAATTCTAACCGAAAGGCGGCTTCTGTTTCACTGAACTGGTGATCGC
>JBAUBP010000071.1:0-4790 GCA_049676905.1 Bathyarchaeia archaeon | reverse complement strand
ATAGGAATACTTCCTCAAGGAATACAGATGTCAGCAATTTTTTCACTTTTTGTATTAATCGGAATCATAATACATAACAGCCTCCTTGCAAAGATCAATATTTCAAATATGATCTTTGCTGCTTCTCCATTTATTTTCCATAATATTGCTATAGTATGGGGAATCATAAAATCCAAGAAATTAAAATTTTTACCCTATATCCCAGTATTTCTGACTTTTGATGCATTGCTCCAACTTTGGTGTTTCATCGAGATTAGGATAAACTGGAAAAAAGAACAAGAATGGGTAAAAGTCTCTAGTGGAAAATACTATCACGTGGGTACTAAAATTAGAATGGATTAAAATTCTCGATTTAATTGGTAAGACAATATGACAAGAATCCTGCAATTTCACTTCAATATGATAGCGCGCTCGAAATAAATTGGTGTAGGAGAAAACAAATAATCTTAAGCTAGAATCAATCTAATGGAGCAGAAGAACTTGAAGGTATTTACAATTTCTGGCAATAATGTTCCTGAAACCTGGGAGCAGGCTCTACTTAAAACTTGGAGAGAGGGATCACTAGCCTACACTGAGTATGAACAATGGAGTAAAGATTGTACGATGCTTATTATTGTTGAAGATCCTTTTTCTGAACCTAGAATACATATGGGTGGTCTATGCGGTAGTCTTAGCGATCTTTATGCATATGTCAAAGAAGTTGTTGAAGGATCAGAAGATCATTTTGTGTATGAAGGAAAACGGCCATATGAATATCATGAACGTCTCTTCGATTATAGGATAAACCAAGATTTGGGTGTTGATCAGATTGATTATATGATTAACAAGTTATGTGAGGGTCGGTCGGTTGAATTTGATGGAAAAGTGATCCCTATTAAGGGATATTCTAGAAGAGCTCAAGCGATAACTTGGAAACCAGCAATAGACTCAAGTCTTGAACATCCACCATGTCTTCAAAGAATTTGGTGCAGGATTATTGAATCAAAGTTGGTAATGGAAACTTGCTGGAGATCCAGAGATGCCTATAAAGCAGCTTTTTGGAATATGTATGCCTTTACAGAACTGCAGAAATATCTCACTAAGAAAATTAGTGACAAGCTTAGTGAGAAGATAGAAGTCGGTGCATACATTGATTTCAGTAATAGTTTCCATATCTATGAACGCGATTTTCCGGACATCCAGAATCGTTTTCTAAAACTAGTTAATGGAAGAAAATTTGAGGAAAGAACTATGAAAACAATGGATTACATTAAACATTTGCATCAAACAGGGGTCATAGAAAAATAAATTGGGTCTTTTATGAAGAATTATATCCAAAAAAATAATGATTTGTTAGAGCGGTTTTAATTCTGTCTCTACTTGATATGCCTCTTATAGAGACCAAATGCTGTTAACGCCGCTGCTAAAAATATAATGCTTGCAGCAATTCCTTTGTGACTCATTATTTTACACCTCCAGATTTTTGTGATCTCCCCTCGCCAAAAGAAGAGTAGATATGTGTTTCATATTTACAGATATTTAAACATAACTAAATTTTTCGAGTTATTTAGGCGCTCGATACATGTGAAATTCCACTATCAACCATTGTTATATTGAAGTGGATTTAGGCCTTTATAATACAAGGATTTGGAGCGTCATGAAATATAGAAAATTATCGGTTACTTTCTTTCTGATTATGACGTTCCTTCCATCCGTTGGATTTTCCCAATCAAAGATGGAGGTTACTATGGAGACTGACAAGCAGTCTTACATTATTGGAGAGATTGTTTACCTATTCGGTTTATTGACAGACTCCTTTAATGAACCGGTAAAGAACGCAATGGTTTCTATCCAAGTTGTGGATCCAACTGAGAAAATAATTCATATAGAATTGATCTATTCGGATTCAGATGGGGAGTTTCTAGATTCTTTTACATTGACACCCCCATTAGACTTTGGAATATATAATATCTATATTACTGCTAGCAAGACTGGCTATGAAGACGCAATTTCAACGAAAGAATTCTCGATAATTGAGAGTGAATTATCTGATTTCTCTATATCTATAGAGCCAAAGACCCAGAAATTCAATCCGGGGGATATTCTGATTTTTACCGTGAATATTCAAAATATAGGTAATTTTTCAGCGGTTGTAAGTTTGATTGCATCTGAATCCCCCGAGCATTTTACGATTATCTTTTCTCCGAATGTAGTGACTCCACCAAACACATCAACTATGAGAATTATTACCTCAGATAAAACACCTGAGGGATCTTATAACATTCAAATTTCTGGCAATGGTGACGCAATAACTCATAACGATATAGTTACAATCTCAACTGTGCCTGCAAGTGGATGCTTGATTGCTACGGCGACGTATGGTTCAGAAGTGGCTTCAGAAGTTCAATTTCTTAGGGAATATAGGGATGATATCATCATGAAGACTTTTTCTGGGAGAGAATTTATGAAAGTCTTCAATATGTGGTATTACTCTTTCAGTCCCAAAGTCGCAGATTTCGAGAGGAGACATGAGCCAATCAGAATCGTAGCTCAATATGCGCTTTATCCTCTTCTGGGTATTCTCCAAATAGCGATGAAATTTCACTATTTAATAGACTTTAATCATGAAATTGCAACAATAACGGCAGGTTTTGTCACAAGCAGTTTAATTGGTATAGTCTATCTGTCGCCATTATATTATCTCTCTTGCTTATGTTTGTGCAAAAGGTACAGATTTCTGCCAGTTAATGTAATGAGAGCAATAATTCTCTTGGTTCTATTAGGACTTATAGAAATAGCGATCGGGGTGTTATATCAAATTCCCACTCTAGTAAGGCTGGGGACCTCACAGTTTGTGATAGGCTCATTGGCTTGGGGGGTATCAATTATGAATCTATATGAAGTTATTTCCAATTACCCACTTAGACTGCGCGCACTAAAATTTTAAAAAACAGAAGACATTTTATTCTCGCTTGACTAACTCCAAACTGTAATCAAGAAACAGGAAATCGATCCCATATTTAAAAGAAAGTTTGGAAAGTTATTTGATGAGATATGGTATATTCTTTCTGCTACTGGCAGCTTTACTAATTTCCAACGGATTTCAGATTTCTGTAGCTGGACCTGAACTTGTGTTAACGGTCTCTATAAATGTAGAATTTGCTGAAAAAGAAGGAACAGCTATAGTAAGGATGACTGGAGAAGTATCAGATCCATATGACCAACCAGTCAAGTCAGCCGCAATCTCATCTCAGCTAACTGATCCCAGTAAGACAAGTCTGCACATATCTTTAGTTTATTCAAAGGAAGACGGAATTTACTCGGATGAGTTCATAATTATCAAACCTGTAACTGGGAATTACACTCTCTATTTGACCGCAAGCAAACCAGGTTATAATGATAGAAATATTCATGTTCCATTCTCGTTAATGGCAGGAGATTTTGACCTCAAAATATCGCCAAACTCCAGAACAATAAAGCAAGGATCTAATGCTTCTTTTGAAATAGCATTGGTTCCACTTCAAGGTGATACTTTGCCTGAGACATCTATTAGAATAATCGGACTGCCAGAAAAGATCACTTATAATCTGATTAATAAATCGGCTACAATTCCAAGAACTTTGGGGCTTTCCATTATTACAAGAGAGAATACACCAATTGGAAAATATAATTTTACAATTATTAGCGAAGGAGAAGGCTATAGTTCTACAACATGGGCAATTATTGAAGTTTTAGAAGCAGTTCCGCAAACAAGTGAGCCAACACCTTTAGATAATGAAAATGAAATCCTGTCTTTTGTCTCTATGCACCCAATAGTTCTTGTTATAATTATTATTGTCGTAATTTTTCTCGTATTGATAAAGTTTAGAATTCGAAAGCAAAAGCAAGATCAAGTTACTATTGAACCAGGAAAAGACAAAGATTATTTAGCAATAGCAAGAGCTCTTGCCCGGATTGAAGAATTGCGTGCGACTGAAAAGCTCGATGAAGAAACATATAGAACGCTGAAGAAGGAATATGAGTCGAAACTGGAGAAAGCAAAGAAAAAGGTTTAAGTTTTTTCCAGATGTTTTTCCATTCGATTAATTACTTCAGATAATGCTTGACAGAATGGATGTTTAGGTTGCTCAACTACAAATAGATACTTTCCCCCATTAACTTGAACATCACAATAACATGGAATTATTCCTAGAAATGGAAGATTGAATTTTTTCCCCATCTCATTTTCAAGTTCTTTCTGTCCAGAACCCAGAGGGAATTGTTCCGTTGGGATCCTATTGAGTAAGAGGCCTGTCTTGCGTCCTAATGAACTATAGATTCCATGGATCATCTCTTTGGTTCCTGCCATATCGAAATCGTCCATCTTAGACACTACAATTATAAAATCTGATGAGACCAATGCGTTTATTGAGGAATAAGATACGCCAGGACTAGTATCGAAAATGAGATAGTCTATACCTAATTCATTGTATAGTTTATTTTTTCCTGATAGTGTTCGATGAAGTGCTTTCATCTCCCAATTTCTGTCTTTAGTCATAATGTCTTTCATTGATTCAGTGCTGGCATCTGCGAGTCCCACGTATAAGTGGCCTTTGAGTTGGTATTTGCTGGAGACATCTTTGATTGCATCATTGATTTCGCATTTTTCCTCTAAAAAGTCATTAAGAGTGTTATGAATGTCTGGTTTGAAGAGGACCTGCATGCTTGGTGCTCTGAAATCGTAATCTAGTAGACATACATTTTTACCATTTTTCGCATATAGAGCTGCAATATTCGCTGAGATAGAAGTTTTTCCAGTACCACCTTTATAT
>JBAUBP010000070.1:0-1505 GCA_049676905.1 Bathyarchaeia archaeon | reverse complement strand
CAAAATGGGCGTTATTTCTAGCGGCGTCTGCCTCTATCAACTGTTCCACGACTTTTGTACCCAAATCTCCCACAACTGTCATGTGATTATTGGCATAAGCAATTGCGGTCGCTTGAAATTTTTCTTTTGCCAATATCAAATGTTTGTTGAAACTTCCTATTTTTATTTCTCCGTTATTGTAACGAATTCGGGCCAATTTATCCATCATTTCGTTATTGTAACGAAATGATTTGAATATTGGGTGCGTTACATTGTTTTACATTGAGGTTGTTGTGCATGATTATTTAGGACGAATGGAGGAGGGATATTTTCTCGAATGTTGGCAGGGGGAATGATCCAAAGAATGACTTCTTTGGACTTCATTCATTTTTGTCTTATATTCTGATATTCTGACAAGAGCAAAGGAAGAGGATATTTTTCTTTAAATAAAGAGGGATTATCAGATGAACAAGAATGAGCTATCGATCAAAGCTAGCATGGTAATTGAAGGATTGGCAAGTTCTGAAATCGGTTCGCACATCGATATATCCCTCGACCCGCCCGATCCCTTTCGAGGAAGTGGCAAAATCAAGCTAATTGTGCTGGGGCAAGATCCTACTGTGCAGGATCCTGAATACAGAAAAAAGATCGAGGTCACGCTGCTTTTGAATCAGGCGGGTAGGTTGAGGACGTACCTTGGGAAGGTCTGCAAAGGACTGGATATCGACCTGGATGAAAATATTTATGCGACAAATCTCTTGAAGAATTTCTTTACTCGGCCACCGGATAGGATAAACAAAGAGGATCCGCAATTCTATCAGAAAGCGGCGGATTTTTGGATCCCATTGCTCAAAGAGGAAATTGAGGAGTTTGAGAATGTCCCGGTTTTAACGCTGGGTCAGCCAGTCCTGAATTGTTTGATAAAAGGTCCGGATCAGGTATTGATCAGATACTCCTGGGGTTTTGAAGGACCGGGGCAATATAGACGGAATTTCGGTTATATAAAACCATCAGATAATGTATTAGGGAGAGTCGTTTTTCCGTTTCCTCACATCCCGGGTTTACAGCATAAATTCTACAAGCAACAAATGAATGGCTACCTCGCGTTCATGAAGGAACACATCAATCCGTAGGACTTAGATGCCGAGAGTTCACTGTATGACTTTGTGTTCCACTTTCTGTGTAGAATAGTGCAACAATACCGATGATTTTAAGATTCATTATATGATTTGATTGGCATCCTTAACTTGGGGGGCGAGAAAAGAGGAGAGAATTATTCGTCTCTATTATTGCTGTGGAAAAAGTGAAAATGATACAAAGTAGTTGTTGACAAATGGTTCCATATATGGTACCAATTATAGGGAAGATAAAAGCTAATTGAACAAAAAATGTTATGGTTTGTTCGAGAGAGCGAAAGAAAATCCTAAAGGCCTCAGATTCTCCGAATTGAGGACATTGTGTGGTTGTGCTGGATTGAGATGCGACAGGATCAAGGGATCGCATTTCATCTATAGAAGGGATGATCC
>JBAUBP010000069.1:0-1810 GCA_049676905.1 Bathyarchaeia archaeon | reverse complement strand
CCCATCACCCTGTCAGGAAACACGTCAGCCCATTTTGAGAGGTTTCTCCACGTGCAGCACCGATGAAAGTGAATACGTTTTAAGAGAATAGTGAAAATAGCCGGTCCAAGCTTGAGGCTAGTATACCGACAATAGCATGAAAGTCAAGGCATTTAAAATGTTTTTAGGAGCGTTAAGAGCACCATAACCACAAAAGACAGGAGAGATGCCTAGATGCAATTGATCCGCCAGCACAAGTTCAGAAAGGTGCCCACAAGAATAACGACTGGCAGGACACTAAATGTTGGGGTGATGGCTACGTCCCGAAGAGTAAAAATCTCTTGCCACGAGTTACACTCGGCAACCGCACGATTTTGTCAAAGATTTGTAATGGATATCGTCAATTTTGTCAGGCTTTTGGGTGCAATCTTTATAGACCGATATCTTGGAGAGGATGATCAATGGGAACCGACCGAGAATTCGGGCTCGAACCGTAGAAAGCCATCCGCTGACTGTTCAAGGTCAGACTTTGCCAAAGAATTCCTGTAACTCTTTAATTACAGCAACTTTTGTGTCTAAAGATATATTATCCTCAAATAAGAATTCCAACAGAACTATCATCTTATAATCCACCGCTGAGGTCTTATATTCCTGGAAAGAGCTGACATTGACGCCTTTCAGTTTTTCATAATCATCTCCCTTAAATAAATCCGTTTTTCTCAAAATGAGATTGATTGCCTCTTTGGCATCGTCAGGGTTCTTCAACACAATTTCAATTCCATCCAATTTCTTCACAGCTTTAATGATCTTTTCACTTTCGACCTTAATTTTCATCTCACTATTCCATGCACTCGGGAAAACGATTACATTCTAATATCTTTTCCTTTGCAAAGAACTTCAAATCTTGACTCATAGCATCTGAAATCCTTCAGGCATTTCATCTGACCAATAATTTCTATTTCCTTATCGGCTTGTTCCATAGCGTTCCTCCATTGTCATTATTTCGCAATAAGGAATGAAAATCAAGGCCCAAATCGTGGGATTCTGGCTTGGACACGTCGCGCTAAAGCGCTCAGAGCAGGAAAAGTGAAGATGGCTTTCGGAAACCTAAAAAATATGCAATCTCAAGTAGTTGTCTGTTATAGGAGAGAGTTTTACTGGGGTCCTGTGCGGTCCGATTAAAAACAATATGGCATGATCTATATTCTAAAGAAAACACAGGTTTTATTTTGGTATCGGCTATATTGTCGAGCTTGTGGGACTGGTTCGGTTCAGCGGCTTCTTGAGCATTTTTTGAATGACATTAAGAATGGACTCAAGATCAGACGTGGCACTGTCGAATATAAGGGTGCAACAAGTCGGAATGGAATTTGAGTAACAGGGAGGCTAGCAACGCATGATATGTCCCAACTGTAACAGTTCACACCTTGCTATCGAGGGATCTGTCCCTACTACAGGTAATCGGTATCGGGATCTCTTCTTCTGTAAGAGTTGCACGCATGTATTTGATGCACTGGAAGCTTCAGCTGCAGAGAAGGATGCCGAGAAGGATAGGAAGACAGTACAAAACCCCATCCTAATGCGTAAGTTTTCGATCTAAACGTCTCAGATCTGTGATACAGATTTTATCGGTGGCTCACGACGGGGGTTGTTATATCATCACTTTCCTTGCAAGATCGAAAGCCAGGAGATTGAAACGCCGAGTACATCTTGCCAACATAACCACCTAGGGATCGAATAATCTTATTGCGGATATTAAAACCACATCTAAAGCTCAAAAACGTTTTCAAGCAGACAAAATCCTGACGGGAACGGCAAAACAGAGTGTCGG
>JBAUBP010000068.1:0-3829 GCA_049676905.1 Bathyarchaeia archaeon | reverse complement strand
ATGATGCCGGGAAGGCCGAACTAAAGCAAGCGATAGACATGATGCCCTCACCCATAGCTCTAACAAACCTTTACGCAGCTTTTCAGAAATCTGCTCAAGAAATCGCAGATAAGGGCAGGCCTGAAACTTTCAAGGCTATAGTACTTCTTACTGACGGTAGGCCAACTATAGGCATAAGCACCCAAAGCGCTTTTACCGATTTGGCTGCGGATATTGCTGCTGAAGGTGGCAGTGTATTTACGATTGGACTTGGAGCTGATGTCAACGCAACTTTACTTCAAGCAATAGCAGATGCTGGAAATGGAGAATATCTATATGCTCCAACACCTCAAGACCTTGCGGATTTGTTTAGAAGGATTGCTGAAATTATTCAATCACCTCCTGCAACAAATATTCGTGTGACTGAGAATATTCAAACTGATCTTGTGACTTACAATAATGACGCCAGTATTGAACCAAATAGCACATCGCTTGATGATCCTGTCAGCACCCTCAACTGGAATATAGACCGGATAATATCTAATGCGGACTGGGAAGTCACTTTCACTGTGACCGCACAGAAGCGAGTCGTGACAACTACGACCATAAGCCCGACAACCATAATCTACGACAGGGCACAGGCTGTTGATATTAGAGTAGATCTTCCTCCAGGTTTTGCTGTCCGTGAAGTTGCTACGACCTCAATTTCTCAAATGCTACGATACTAACGGATGGAGATGTGCTACAAGTTAATGCAACTGTTGAAAATCTTGGAACATTGTCGGAGAACTTTCCAGTTGCTCTAAGAGTTAGCCGTAATAGCTCTGTCCAGAGTGAACAACATGAAGTAGTTAGAACTCAAATTAGTCTTGTAAGTGGATCCTCAACAAATGTCGTATTGAATTGGAATACTTCAGGATGGGGTGATCAAACAGATCCGCCTAGATTTGGTCAATGGAATATTTCTGTGATGGCTGATCCGGATGCACAGATATTTGGTGACGATCCCAGCAACAACACTAGAGTAGGAGAAACAATAACCCTTAATCCAGCAGGTGAAGGATTCCCAATATGGATAATCATAATCTTTCTACCGTTCCTGATCATACCATTGGTTGCATCCACACTTCTAAGACAACGTAAAGTCCCAATGGGTCCTGTCGCAATGGCCAGACCAGTCGGCAGTGCGGTGTGTCCAGCATGTCGTCGACCTGTAACTTACCTACCAAACTATCAGAAATATTACTGTCCAGTCTGTAGAAGATTCATCTAGGAAGCGAACCGATAAAACATCGCGCTTCCCCCTCTTCATTTTTTTAATGTTAAACAAATCTTCATAGTTGGAACTAGCTCGTGCTAGCTTATGAAAAAAAGGGATTAGAGGTTACGCTTGAGAAAGATGATTGAGTAATGTGGTGGATTTTATAGATTTAAGATCTGTTTTTTCTTTATCTTATTTCCTAAAATAAATTAGCGCGCGCTATAAATCACACATTTTCATTCTAAACTCTAATAAGCGTGCTCATGAAAGTCCCTCATATTATATTCCAATACTAAACCGTTTATATATCTCATCAATTTCTTTATTCAGATTGAATTTTTTAGCACGTCTGCGTAAGTAGTCCCAGTCGATCTTCTTGAATCTGCGTGAGACTATTTTCTCTATGTCCTCTAGGTCTTGAGGTGTTCCGTTTGCAATCTTCATTACAATCAAATCCTCGATAGATATGCACCAGATTTTCATACTCCGGGTCAAAAGCCTCTCTTCACGTCTCTTTTTCAGTATATCAGAGTCCCAATTGAATCCTTTAGGGTGAAGGACAAGATCGATCATTATCTTCTTTCGTACATCAAAAAATCTCAGAGAGGTAAAATTTTTCAGCTCCTCTCTTGTGGGTCGACTAGAGTCCAGTATGAAATCATTTCGCTCGAGCTCTTGGATAAGTTCCGGGAAATTTTCGACTACAGCAAAAGGATCAGCGGTGAAGTCTAAATCCCCTGTGAATCTTGGTTCACCATAGAAGCCTGCAGGTATCCCACCAATCATTACATATTCTATGTTTAGTCGATGCAGAACTTTCAGAAAACGTTCAGCACTAATCTTAAGTTTGACTATTTCAGGCAAGCTTCTCGACAAGTTTAGAACTGCCTTGCAAGTTTACCGAGTTCTAGAACTCTTTCCAACGAATTATGGAAACTTGGTCCTAATCTTTCTGCTGATACACTCTCTTCCCTAAGCTTCTTGACTTTCTGTTCGTCTAATTTGTTAAGCCACATGTAGAAGTTGGCATTCCTCTGAGCCTCAACGCTATTAACAGGTCCCAGATAATCTTTGTGAACATTTCTCGTTTTTGGATCATACGAACATAGATAGTAGTACTGAGCGCCGTTGGAACCCCGCTTCTCCAATCTTACGAAACCCAAAATTGCCCCTCTCTAGACAGCTATCCCAATCTATGTACAATAATTGTACATATAAACTTAACTAACGGACTTGGATTCCTCCCCTAACAGATCGGATATATTTTTTAATGTGTGTGTGCACCATAGCGCGTGCTTTTGAAGAGCAATCGGGACATAATAACTATCAAAAACTCGGTCTATAAACTCTAATTCAAAAAAAACATGCGATATTGATAAATCAACAAATTTGAAAAGAGTAAAAGGTCAATTTAATGATAGAGGATTCTGAATGAAAATTGAGACTTGGATCGGAGTTTTCATAATTTTATTGGGAATTTACAATATGGCATCAACCTTTTTCACCATACCTCCACTATATGGTAACTTTCTCGGAATTGCCTCAGATTCTATTATGGCTTTTTCTGGTTTTTCTTCACTTCTGACAGGATTCATACTTACAATCGTTGGATATGGCTTATTGTTAAGGTACCATTTTTTTTGGCTTGTGGCAAATCTGTTATTGCTATATTCAGCATTAGTTAATGCTATTGGAAGCAACTCTATTGGTGTAATATTTTCCAGCTTGTTGTTTGCATACCTCTATGTTAAAGGAGGACATTTCTCAAGAGAGTTGCCTTTTAGATTACGCCGGCATCATATTGCTGCAATTTGGATAATTATTTCAGTGCTGGTCTATGGAACTGTGGCTTCACTTCATATCGGTCATCAATATGATCCAGCTATTGAGAGTCCAATTCAAGCATTATACTATACGATAATTACTATATCCACTGTTGGATATGGTGATTATATTCCTACAACTGATGTTGCTAGGCTCTTCACTATCTCTTTGATCATTATAGGAGTAGGATGTTTTCTTACAGCGATAACAATCTTATTCCAACCTTTAATAAAAAAGATAGAAGAATCATCACGCAAACCTGAATCTTATTAAGTTAATTTTTATTCCTACAGTGGACGCGCTACAACTATTATTGCAGTGATTATTTTCTTATCAGTTTCTCATCTTCGTACGGGCAAACTAGATTTTGTTAGTTAAACAATATTTGTGGTTGTCTTCTGGATATTCTTCTTTACAGTTCAATATCTCTATAGGAAAAAGAAATTACGTGTTCGATACCGTTGTTTCCTAGTTGGTTAAGCATACCAGAAAATAGATTACTCTATAGAAATTGTATATATCAAAATTAATAATCAGTATACTTTTAAGTTTACTTTATGTTTACTAAAAATAATTGTATTTAGTATGGTATACCATTTATTCAGTAAATATTTTTCCTTATAATTTACAGCTAAGCATACCAAAGTAGTAAATTATTTACTAAATTATTTGGTATGCTTAAAATAAATGTAAACTAAAAGGAAAACTGCTTACTTATTATAATTTAAACTTACAAAATGTTTGCTATATAGTAAACTATAATTA
>JBAUBP010000067.1:0-1693 GCA_049676905.1 Bathyarchaeia archaeon | reverse complement strand
TTACAAAGGATACCGATATGAATATTCTTTCTCAAGTCAGGGTGAACAGTATATTAAATGGATGAAAGAGAACCGGATAGTTGAACCTATATTATACTACAAAATGGTAAATGAGTTAGCCAATTATCTTCCTGAAGATGTAAGGAATCATATCATAACTTCTATTACGATTAGGGAAAATATGAAGTATAAAGGCCCCAACAGGGCCCTCCAGACAGCAGGCATCGTCGTTGAAACATTACCATATCTAACAGATGTTCTGGCCAAAGCTAAAACCGAGAGAAAAAAACTATTAGAACAAAATGATTCTCTTGAAAAAAAATGCTCAAACTTGACAAAGAAGATAAAAGAAAAAGACCAAGAGATTAATGAACTTAAAAGTAAAAACCAACAAATTGAAGAAATATCAATCAAGCTTACTCGGATTCTTTCACAATATGGTATTGGATGGAAAATACAGAAAAGAGTCTATGAAAAGATTTTACGTGATCTACGTTTGATTCCAAACCTCCCTCTGAAACCAGAGAAAGCTGAAAAATTAATCAGATACATCATAAACCGTTATAGCAAGGAAAGCTCTAGAGCTGACGAATATTTCATGAAAGCAGAAAAAGAACTTAAAGTTTAAGTTCAGCGTGTAGCACGCGCTGTGATATTCATTTTATCAACAACTTGTTTCTCTGTTTTCCATCGCATTGGTACAATCTTTTGCAGTATTTGTTTATGTGTGTGTTCATGAGCTTCAATAGAGGTTCGACAGTTTCTTTATTAAGAGAATAAATTTTGAACTTACCTGCATTTCTATTTGTAACAAATCCGCAGCTAGCTACCTTCGGTAAATTTCTGAGTATTCATTTCTTGATTATCCTGCGTGATCAATAACTACTGTTTGCACTAGTTAAAATAGAAAAAAGTGGAGAGTTGAGGACCAATGAATTGATGAAGTCTACTCGAGTTCTTTCTTTATTCGCTTGAATTCCTCTTCAGTTATTTCGCCCTTCGCATATCGTTGCTTAAGAATCTCAAGGGAGTTTGTGGATGTATACGGAGATCTTCTTTCTTGTGTGAAGCCGGTTGTGAAGAAGTATATCCCTGCCAATATTATGATCACAAGTATGACTATCCATATCCAGCCGAAACCCATTCCAAAACCCATGCCGTTCATCTAATTACCTCCATCTACTCATGAAATTCTTTCATTTGAATAAAATCGCCATGCCATCCGTGGTACCAAACCTGTCCCGTGTATCCATTGACACTCAGCATACCTTGGATCTTGCCGCTCATGCTAAAGTCTAATGTATAGTATCCATAGAACGTTGTAGATTCCTCTATCGTTGTCTCTGGGAAGTATTCATCAAGATTCTGTTGCGCAATGTTTTTCGCCTCATCATTACTGATCGTCATCTCTCCTGTAGGCTGTTGTTGTCCCATCATTCCGCTTCCCATCATATCGCCACTCATCATTCCGCTCATATGCCCCATCATGCCACCGTACTTTGTGTTCCACATCATATTCGGGCCTGGCTCTGGCATTATTTGTCCCACCATCATGCCTTGTCCCATCATTCCACCACCCATCATGCCACTGCCCATCATGCCTTGTCCCATCATGTCCGTCGGAGTTTTCTTCCATATCAGCATCTCGAAAGCTCCGATCCCGGTGGTCTTCTCAAAATAGATTATGTAAAAA
>JBAUBP010000066.1:0-2081 GCA_049676905.1 Bathyarchaeia archaeon | reverse complement strand
TGAGTTTTAACGAGCAACTCATAGATCTTCCGTATTTGTGGAGTAACCCGTTCTTCGGTGACCATTGATTTGACCATATCAGTATCGTGGAGTGTCGGACTGATTGCATACGTCCAGTCGAGGTCGTCAAGGATAATCCACCCACCCACGCGCAGCAATCGATCAACTAAGAAGAAAGCCAAGCCGTCAACAAACCAATTATGGGCACCATCAATGTAACAGAAGTCAAACTGGGGAGGCCTATCTTGTTCGAGAAACCTCATCAATCGCCAAGTATACGAAGTTGGTTCAAAATACGGAGTAACGATAACATCATGCAGATCACATAATTCAAGAAGCTGATCGATGTTGGGGCTTAAGCTCCGTGCGCTCAGGAGGTCAATTGTTGTGATACAACCGCCTCCTGATTCCTCAAGGGCGGCTGCTATGTAGCAAGTTGACACACCGTGTGCAAAGCCAAGTTCAAGCACATCCGTGATCTCATTCTCGTGAATGAAATTGGTGATCTGATGCGCCATTCTAATATTCATACATGGTGTATCAGCGACAAAACACTTGATTTCATCAGGTTTCATAGCAACTCAACTCTCGTTGTGGAAAGTTATGAAGTGAGCAGGATGCATAACGAGTTTTGGCTTCATATGGAACACTGCCGTAAAATTTCCGAAGAATGACTGAGTCGTATATGGGAGCTGCTAACAAAAATTGGTTAAATTCTGGAAGAACCTTTGGAAAAAGATGACATATGGGCGTTAATACCACAGCGGTGAAGTGCGAGGCTAATTTTGTTGAAGTCAAAAAACCGTCCTTTCTGTTGTTTGATAAGCTGTAATCTTATTTAATTACTATATATGGAATCTCAGATACTATATTACTCAAGAAGAGAAGACAGAGCTTCAATTAAATTAACCTGTTCTTTTTCCCATGTAAATCTTTTTCGGGCCAGTTCGAGTTGATTATGTATTTCAATTTGATTGGTAGTTAACTTGGATAAATAACTATTTACTGTATCTGCAATCGATTTTGGTTCTTCTGGATAAAATGTTTCGCCGACCGAGTAAGCTTCTAAGAATTCTTGGATTTCTGGGAAATTACTGCCCACAAAAGGTAAATCGAGCATTACGTATTCATACATTTTGGAAGGTGCGCAAAAGAAATTATTCAAATTAATGTTTTTATAAATAACAATCCCCAAGTCAGCAGAAGCGACGTAGTGAATAACCTGGTCATACGGCATATAAGGCAGAAAATGAACTTTATTATTCGTGTTTAACGACTCCGAAATTGGATGTAGGACTTGATCAAAATAAACATTTTGATTTCCAATAATGACTAAGTGAATGTCCTTGTTAAAAAAATCGGCTGAGCGGATCATCTCTTCCAGTGCTCTTCCAGGGATCAGCGCGCCGTGATAAACGACAATTCTATCCCTTTCTGATAATCCTAGAAGCTTATGCAGTCGATTTGATTTTTTGATATTTATGTAAGGCGGGCAGTTCAGAATTACGACGGGTTCATTTCGAAGTTTAAATTTTTCCTTATATAAATTTGCCCTGGATCTGTTTGGCATTAAAATCAAATCCGATCCCGGAATTAACTTCCTTTCAAGAAATCTCAAGCAACCATTGTAAATTGATGAGGGGTTTCCTTGCTCGGAAGCTAATTCGTGTGCATCGTATACAACTGGGACCTTACGGAATACTTTTGTAAATGAAACTGCGAGTAATGACCATATATCATGCGCCTGGTATATACTTGCATTAATATCTAATGCAGCTTTAGCAAACTTGATCGATGTGAGTAAATGCTCCATACATAACAATGTGGTCCAATAGGCTTCACTCAATTTTCCTACAGATAAAGGACGAAGTATTTTCCAAATTATCTTCTTGAATGGATTTAGCTTTACTTGTCGAATTTCAATTCTGTCATAATTTAATCCATAGATTTCCTCGTTGCTCTCTAGCTGATCGATTATCACAATCCCCCAACCGATTTCTTGATATGTGGATATCTGTCTTTTTATAATTGTGTGTGATAAATGGTCTTTTGAATAAATACCACAGATTGTTATTCTTTTC
>JBAUBP010000065.1:0-3860 GCA_049676905.1 Bathyarchaeia archaeon | reverse complement strand
TAGAGGGTGTCGATTATTCCCGCTCTTGTTGCTTTAGTGCCTATTTCTTTGTTATCCATTTCTTTAATTAAACTGCTTGGATTAAATCTTGGAGGTGGAGTGGTGTAATGCTTTTGCGCAAAAATTTCTTTAACGACTATTTCTTTCCCTTTTTCAACAGTCGGAATAATAGTTTCAGTTGGCTTAACATACGGATGATAGTACTTGAACCATCCTTGCTCAACAATCCTTGAACCATTAATGTAAAATTGATATTCTTTTTCTACAATGAAGCTTGCCTTTTGGTTAAGTCGTAATGCCGCCGATGCGAAAACTGCCATAAATCTCTTAATCACTAGATCTAGAATTTTTCTTGCTCGCGGTTCAATATTGGTTTTAGGCATTGCTCCTGTGGGATATATCGCGGGATGCGCCGGATCAAATTTTTTCCCTTCTACCGGTTTAAGTGTCGGCCCTGTAAGAAGTTCTGATGAGAGATTCTTGTATTCTGGATATCTTGCAATCCCATTGAATATTGTTCGGTAGCCAATAGAAGGTGGGAGTTTTTGACTTGATGTTCTCGGATAGGAGATAAGGGCTTGCAGATACAAGTTTTCGAGTATTCTTAGTGTTTGGCTGGGACTCGTATGGATGTGTCTGTGGGCTTCTGTCTGGATTGTTGTTAGATCGAATGGGTACGGCGGTGAGACTTTCATTTTTGTTTCTTTGAAATCATTGATCTTCCCTGACTTACCTTTTACATTGTCAACTATATGATTAGCTTCGGTTTCAGTTTCCAAGGTTTTTTTCGAATACTGAGCTTTTACCAGTGTGCCATTGACATCTACAGTAGCTTCTATAGTCCAATATGGTGTTGGCTTGAAATTATTTACCTCAATTTCTCTTTCTACAATAAAATTTAATGTTGGCCCTTGAACTCTGCCGGTACTAATAGTCGTGTATCGTTCGCTGTGTTTTCTCGCGGACTCTGTAAGAGCTCTGGAGAGGTTAATTCCGTATAGCCAATCAATTTCGTGTCTGCACATTCCTGCTTTGACAATGTCATAGTCAAGATGAGAAGAGACGTTTAGATATGCGTTATTCAGATCTGTTTTGGTTAATGTGCTGTATTTCATTCTTCCAGCTTTTTCTTCGGCTTGGCAAGCATATTTCAAGATCATGTAGCCGATTATTGATCCTTCAATGTCGAAATCGCAGGCATTGATAAAGTGATCAGCCTCTCTTCCTAGTTCTTCTATTGCTCTCAACCATTCCTGCTGACGTTCGTGACCTTTTTGAACTTCATGTATTGGTTTCCAGACATAATCCCATACAGGATATCTTCTTCTTGGAACTTCCTCTTTTGATCCTACTGTGTATAGATGCCCAAGTGCTGGACAAATTGTGAGAATATCATTTTGTTTTTTTAGTTCATAATAAGTTAGACCATATTTCCTATATGATGCTGGTTTGGATTCTGTTAAGGCATCGGCTAACCTTCTTGCAGCATCAGGCTTTTCGCAAATAATTAGTGTCCTCGCCAGACATTTCACCCTTTAACAATTGTGTCTAAAATTTGATTTCAAATATATTCTGATTATCTATTGAAGTAAAATTAGTTCTAAAAAAATCGTTGTATTACTACAACGATGATAGCATCATCGCCTCTTTATGCGTCTTCTTGATTTACGCCCTATTATTATTACAGTGCATGCTATGATGAGAAAAGAGGTAAAATTTGAAAAGAAGAATTTCATTATTGGGGCTAGGCCCATTAGGCTTGAAAAATATCCATAGAATCCTGTTATTGCTGTTTTTAGGGTGGGTATTGAAGATTGGATTGAGAATAAAATTCCAAGCATCCAGTTAGAACCAAGAACATATGGAAGAAATAGTAAACCAGTCAACATTGCTAAAAGAATGAATGCTGCTTCAAACATCCTTACTGGCAAGATCATTATTGGAATATTTGTACCAGGTTTGGCAAGGATAGTGGCTCTCTTTTCCGATAAATACATCCAAGAAGACAACATTACTGCAACGAAGCCGATCATAGGGAAGTAGAGATATGGAATTGTTAGACCGACCATTATGAAAAGCTTGAATTCGAGACCTCTAGCAACTAAATATTGTATTAGAAACAATTGGATTAGAATTGTTGAAACTATCAAAAGGAGAATTGAGAATAATGATGAGGCGGACGTCCACTTGAAAATTATTCGTCTTGGAACCTTGCTCAATAGCTGAATATCCCCAACATATTTTGACGTTTATTATTGGTTCTTTTCCCATTGAGCTCAGATGTAACAATTAAGCGTATTGATAATGTGTAGAATCACGTTAGAGCATAATTTGGAGGTTGAGATCTAAATGTTAAATCTTAGACCTGCACATAGCGTCATATTGGTAAACATTATGCGTCTCAGATGTCACATATTATGGCCATTATTACTGTTAGTCATCATTGCAAGTAATATTTACCCTGCAAACGCTTTAGGAGAAGTAGTGATTCTCGATAATCATTCATCGTACATAGCTTTGAGTGGTGCTCTGCATGTTGTGGGAGAGGTCAACAACACCGGTGAAACAAATGTTAAAAATATTGTTATCAGCGTAACTTACTTCGATATGGATGATCGGGCCATAGCCTCTGGGTCTTCTTCTGTTTTACAGGATATATTGCTTCCTGGAATGAAAGCTCCTTTTGATGCAGTTCTCACTGGATCTTCTGTTGTGCAGCAAGTCGATCGTTATGAACTTGAGGTGTCTTTTTCTGAAACAGATATGGTATTAAATCGGACTCTTTTGGTTCAATCATACAGCTTTCTTTCAAACATCACTGGATCATTTCATGTTTTTGCTGAGGTGAAGAATAATGGAACTGAAATTTCGAACGCAACAAATGCTATCGTAACTTGTTATGATTCTTCTGGAACGGTTGTCGCAGCCAAGCAGTCCGGATTATTGAATCTGAATCCAGGACAAACAGGATATTTCGATTTAATCATCGATCAACCACAGAGTACAAAGATAACCCGTTACGAAGTTAGTGCAATCGGTAATGAAACGATTATTATTCCTGAGTTTTCATCTACACTAATGATTTTATTGATTGGATGTTTGCTTGTCTTAACGATTAGTAGAATGAAAAAGGATCCATTCCATTCAATTATTCGAACTCTATAGTAGCTGGTGGCTTAGGAGTTAAGTCGTAATAGATAGTAGAGACTTTTGTGCATTGTTTAATAATCTTTGAAGAGATTGATGTCAGTTTCTTCCAATCGATTTTAAGTGGTTGTGCTGTCAGGAACTTATCTGTATTTATAGCCCGTATGATGGCTGCATAGGACTTTCTTTTTCCAATTCGCTTGATTTCTAGAAGAAGACGGATATAATTTGGATTATCTCTTACCAATCGTGGGCATTCAGCAACAAGTTTCATAATTATTTCATCCATCTCTTCCTTAATTGTCGGCGAAAATGTTACTCCGGCCATTTGTCCATAGATCCTTTTTCCTTCAACTACTCCAGTCGCCATATTCTCCAGAATACTTATGTTGAGATCTTTGCTTTCCAAATTCAAAAGTTCTGATAGATCTTTTGATAGACCGTATGTTTCCATTCCTTCGTATGGATTATTTTCTATTATTGCGGCAAAATACTGCTGTGCACCATTATTCTTCAAGGCTTTTTCGATTATTTCTGTTGCTGTTTTAAGCTGTTGTAGTTTACCTTGAGATATTGGTCCAACACTTCTGACCATTAATCCGGGTCCTGGAAAAGGTTGTCTTTCAGACATTTCTTTGGGAAAACCCAGTTTTCTTGATAGAATTCTTACTTGCGGTTTGTATAGACTAGCTACTGGTTCGACTACTTTGTAT
>JBAUBP010000064.1:0-1612 GCA_049676905.1 Bathyarchaeia archaeon | reverse complement strand
AGCTATTGCAGATAGTACGAATATAGATACGCAGAGCGTCGCTAGTATTCGTTTATTCAATTTTCCATTTTCTCCCATTTCTTTTAGCCGCATAAGCGCGACTTGAACTCCTCGTTCGTATAGAAGTGCTATTTAAGGGATGTAGTAGACTTCGATATTTATAAATAACCAAAAATATTACATTGTAATTTATATAACTACATATGGGTCCATGCAATGTCCACGAACCAAGAGAAAGAATACTATAGGAAATATATGAAACAATACTACGGGAAACATAAAGATTATTGGAGAAACTATTATCTCCATAGGAAAAAGGGGTCCAGAAAAAGAAGCAAGAGTTCCTACCGCAACCGCAAATCTTACCTAGCGAAAATCTCAGCAGCATGGTACCGTCCCCAAAGAAAGAAAAGCCGTATTGGCCGCCTCATTGGAAGGTTTGGTCGAAGTTCACCCTCACACATCAAAGCGAATAGGTTGAAAACAAGTTCAAACACACGTAAAGACAATGTAGAACCAGTAAAACAATTCCGGAATATACTTTTAGAAGTTCTCAGAAAAGAAGAGTTTCTTAACATAAAATTCCCAGAAAAGAATTTTGAGAAAATTCCACTTAGAAACTTCTCAACATTCCAAGCGCTCGCCAAAAAGAATAATGAAAAATGCATAATAGAGTTTGTGATGTCACCATTCAAAGTTTTCACGGAGAAAAGGAGAGAGCATCTTCGGACATTCTTAGATTTCTTCGACGCAAGATTTTTCTTATGTTTTATCAAGCCAGACTTTTCCGGATACTGCATATTAGAAATTGAACCAAACAATATCAAATCAGTCAATTTGGGGCTTAAAGCAATAGAAAACATGAAACCTATTCCAGAGTTCACCTAACAAACGGATAATATAGCCGGCATTTGGTAATCGTGAAGATTGCATCATTTAAGAGATAGAACATTTCCCGCCGAAGATATCCACAAGTCCGAACCTTTCTTGGCGACGTGTAAGCAATAATATTATCATCATAGAAAAGTTGACCTTCACTTCTAATCTTCAATCCGAGAGCTAGATCTAGCGCGTGTTTGCTTAGGACTAGTGGACTATTATTGCAACTCCATGTTGAGACTGGAGATCTTCCACACATCTCCAACCTTAACCAGTTCAAAATTCTCGGTCGCAAATCGCCCATCGGAAGCAACCTTACATTTGACCATTGCCTTGAACCCATCAATCGAGATAGAAGTATCAACTAGTTCCAGTTCTGTTGGTCCTTCTACTGCTTCGAATCTGGAGCCGTAATAGTTGCGAATTTGATTTTTTCCTGAAAAACGATATGTGTTGAATTGTGTAACTATCAATTTGGCATCATCAACAAATAGATCTACTAATGGATCCAGTGATTCCGATTTCACTAATTCATGATATTCAAATATCAATTGGTCAATCATTTCACTATCATTCAGGGTGTTCGTAGGTGTTGAAGTTGGAACGCTTGTTGGGGTGGAAGTTGTTGAGGTTGGCATAGTTGGTGAAATTTCAGGAGGAATTTCCGTTTTGGTTCCTGAATAGATCACGCTGACAACTATCAATATTAGAATGATAGCCCCCAACACCATCC
>JBAUBP010000063.1:0-2516 GCA_049676905.1 Bathyarchaeia archaeon | reverse complement strand
CACGCCCGGGTTAGGGTGATCTTGTCGCTATTTGATTGTCAAGTTGATCTAACAATGCAGGAGTCACACACATAATTTTATGATAATAAATCTTTTATGGCAAGGATTTACTTGAAGTAATCAGTGAGAAAATGTACTTACGCTAAACTTTCTTGCTTTCCTGGCTGTACTGGGTCTGGTACAGCCGGGCATAAAGCCCACCTCGAGATCGAGCAGCCATATCCCTACCAGTGCCCATTCCACTCCTAACCTGCCTTTTGGAGTGCGCATGCATTTTGTTAAGCTCATGAATTTTGAGCCGCTCATGTATTTTGAGCCGAGTATGTCAAGCTCACGTATTTTAAACCGCTCATGAATTTTGAGCCGGATATGCCAAGATGAATTTCGTTCACCCGCCCACTGAAGGTGAGCCGGTCACCCATACATGGAAACGGGAGGACGGATTGATCGAAGATTGGTCAGACACTTACCCATAATTGGTAGCCTGGCTGGAAGAGACCATCGGTGACACTTTGGTTGTATTCGCCTTGCCCGAATCACACTACAAACGAGTTAGATCGGGTCATTCGTGAGATCCGACGCCGCAACCTTGTGTTGAGTATTTTTCAAAACGATGCTTCCTGCTTGCGCTTGATTAGTGTATTTTTGATGGAGTATGATGAAGCATGGCAGACTGGAATAATCTTTACCTCTTTAGGACGCACCCTTCATTTCAACACAATCCGTATGTATAATGTTCAATAGATTACTGGAATAGAGTCTCTCTTAGAAAATCCTTTGATTTGTCCGATTAAGATTGAAGACGTACAAACAGGAACACATATTTGGATATAGCTATGCCTGGTAAACTGGTAAAGGAGGGAACACATATGAACTACAAACTACCATATCTGGTAATTTTATTATTGTTTGCCACTATGGCGTGCAGTCTCAGTGGAATCCCCATTGACGATGAAGTAATTGTTCCAGAGCAAGGATCATCTTCTGGCGAGAATAATCATGAACTGCCAATGATAGATGCAACCAGCCAGGGAAGAGGAAAAAATGGCCATCCCGCGTTAGATGAAGTAACACACTGGTTATACTATATTGACGTTAACTTGGATGACGAAACCCTAAACCAGATTGTTGACTCTTCCTATGATACGATTGTCATTGATTACATCGTTTCAGAAGAAAACAATACGGATTACCCACTGGCAGAAGCGATTGAAAGCATGCATAATGCAGAACATCCAAAACTGGTCATCGCATATATTGACATTGGTCAGGCTGAAGATTTTCGCACCTACTGGCAGCCCGATTGGGAGATCGGCAATCCGGAATGGATCATCGCTTTGGATCCCGATGGTTGGGAAGGCAATTATCCTGTAGCTTATTGGTGGGATGAACATCGAGAAATATGGCTGGGAGAAGATGGCTACTTACAGGGAATCCTGGATTCTGGTTTTGATGGGATCTATCTTGATTGGATCGAAGCCTACTCGGACGAGAATGTCATTGCATTCGCAAGAGAAGAAAGTGTTGATCCTCTCCAAGAGATGATTTGGTGGGTAGGAGATATTGCAGATTATACGCGTGCGCAAGACCCTGAATTTATTGTGATTGCCCAAAATGCCGCCGAACTGGCTCAGTACGATGAATATGTGGATGTCATCGACGCTATTGCTCAGGAGCAAGTTTGGTTTGACGGCGGCGCGGATAATATCCCTCCTGGCGACTGCCCGTTACCATCAACAGAAGAAGACATTGACACAGATGACCACTATAACAGTCTCTCGCCAGAGTGCCAGCAACAATATGATGAATATCCCGAGAGCACGTTACATGTCAGTAGCGAGGAATATATTACCTACCTGACTGCAGCGCAAGATAAGGGTCTAATTATTTTCACTGTGGATTATGCAACAAACCCAGACAATATAGCCAATGTTTACCGAACCTCTCGCAGTATGGGATTTGTGCCCTTCGTTAGTACCAGATTCTTAAATCAGTATATAGAACCCGTACCATGATTTAATCGATCCGATCTGGGATGCTGTATTAGAATTATCTTTCAAACAAAACCGGCTGTACCGTTTCAGAGTAACAAGCTTTGTGCAGATTAAACATTGCACATTCTCAGAAACGCAGTAACGTGCTGATCCGATGCCCACATCCCGAGCATCCCTTCTCACTTCGCAGTGTTCTTAAGATACCAATGAACATTATGTTTGTCTAAGTCATGTTAGCAGAGCCTGTGAGACAAAATTAGGTGGAAATATTAGAGATACTTGCCGACATTGATCACTGTCTAATATACTGACCACCCATGTATAATCATTTTATGTAAAGACTGGAAAGACTCTCGCTAATGCTAGTATTGTCCTAAAAGCTTTGATGATATCCGTCCTCACCTACTCATAATCATTCTCTTCCTACTGCTCCCACCAATCCTCAAACCACGGATCAACCACCGGCAGCTGCCGCAACCTGATACTGTTCTTTCCTGGGCAATCCAGCACCACGGTATAAAC
>JBAUBP010000062.1:0-2881 GCA_049676905.1 Bathyarchaeia archaeon | reverse complement strand
CAGCAACTCCTGAGACATGTGGAGCCGCCATCGATGTTCCGCTCAGTGATTGGTATCCATTGTCTAGATGTGTGGAATAGATGGATACCCCCGGTGCTGAGATCTCGATGTTATTTCCATAGTTGCTGAAGCTGGCTAGATTGTCGTTAGAGTCTGTTGCCGATACTGATATGACTTCGGTATAGGCTGCTGGGTAGAATGGGCCGCTTGAGGCATCATTACCCGCAGCTGCAGTTATTAAAGCTCCATTCTGGTAAGCGTATTCCATCGCTTCCTCAACTGTGGTGGAGCTGCCGGACGAACCCCAACTGTTACTCAGAATTATTCGGTTGCTTATTGTTTTTCCTACATCAATAGCGTGAATGATGGCTTGTGCCGCATCCCAAGATGATCCGTATCCTGCTGAACTTAGAAATTTCTCAGCCATGATCTTGACTTGCGCTAATCCTGCGATGCCTTGGGCGTTGTTTATTGTTGCCGCAACAATGCCTGCACAGTGTGTTCCATGACCATGATCATCCATTGGATCAGGGTCATCATTTACCCAGTCATATCCGCCAGCCACGTAATTTGAAGCTAGATCTGGATGATTGTAGAGTATGCCGGTATCTATTATGACGACAAGTACCTCTTGATTGCCTTGTTCAAGATTCCAAGCCTCATTTGCAGAGATTTTCTGTGGTCCCCATTGTTGATCCCAAGAAGGATCGTTAGGTGTTGTTTCAACTTCTATGATGTAGTTAGGTTCGGCCCAGGCAATGTTTTTTTGTTTTCTAATTTTTTCTAGAAACTTGTCTCTATTCTTTTCTAAAATCTTGACTTTGATGGTTTTCATCTTTTCATTCTTTTTCTGGATCTCGGTATCAGGGTCGAACATTTGGCTTCTAGAATTTTCGTCTCCCCAGTCTTTGAGTTTGATAATATATTCGTCTTCTATGAAGCGGTTCTTCGTCTTGGTTTTTTCATCTTTGATTTTAGGATTTTCTGATGAAGCTTCGGTAAAAGATAGTGGAATACATATGAGTGTAATCATGAATAGGAAAATGAATGTCTTCTTCGTTTTATACCAATCAATGGACATGCGTAGCTATTCCACCCGGGTACCAAGGAACTAGTTATCTCCCCTCGCCGAAGGCCAGAGATGCCTGTTATTCCTTGAATATTGATTGCTAAGTCGCCTTCTGTTCACTTAAGAAAATTGTAACAAAATGCTCAATGTCAAGGTAACGGGAATCCCGTGAATACTCATGTAATAGTGTAATCATGAAATTACGAATTAGCCTGATATTTTATTGATCACTTCTATGACATAGGTGCGACATAGGAAAAGCATAGTTATCATATAAACAAAATAACAATGTTATTTCGCGAGAAATTTTTATTTTTATTTCATTAAGGTGTTACCAAAATAGTTTGTTCGATGTTACGGTTTTCTTAAGTCTAATTGTTGTTGATTCGATCTCAACAATTTATGTAATTGAATAGAAAGCTGGATATTTCCTTGGACTTCTCAGGACAAATCTATAGAGAGATAAATCTTAAACGACATATGACTGTTCAGGTTCCCAGAGGTATTACTGAAGCAATTGAAGACTTTTTGAAAACAGAACAAGCCGCAAAGCTGGGATATAATAGTAAGACAGACTTGATTACGGCAGCCGTAAGAAATCTATTAACGCAATATGGATATTATCATAGGTTTGAGAATAAATAGAAAAAAATCTCAATTAATTAGTAATAATATTATAGCTAATTTAAATGGGCTAGTATAGAAAGGATTTAGTGCGTATTATCTTTAATATCGACAACCAGTAAATTGTCATTTTAGAATTCTTCTACATTTGTAAAAAGCTACGCTTAGAATTCCACACATAATTACCAATCCCAAATAAAACTTGACGATCCTTGGTTTGTTGGAGGGCGTTAACACTCCTCCTATGATGATTCTTGGTATTATTGTCAGCTCAGCCTCACTTGGAATTTCATCCCAGATTTGTGCATGTTGATTAGGGTTAAAGGCTGTTGCTTTTGGACTTGCATATGTATAAGCTTCTTCAGCGGAGACTTTGAGATCTTTATCGAAATCTGCTGGGAAAGGTTTCGTGAGCATTCCCTGTATTAAATAAAAAGTGAATACCCCATTCTGCAGTGTTGAAGACTCCATGCATAACTCGTCATCGTCACTTGCTGAAAGGACTATGTAACCCTGTTTAGCTAGGTCACCGTTTAGAGTATCAGTAAGGCTCTCACGTGTTGGACCAGGAACAGTTCTAGCCTCCATATCTGATCCTTTGAAGAAACCGCCACTGAAGCAAGCATCTATGATTACTACAATTTTGTTAGATTCAATTTTTTCCAGCATTGTTACTAATTCATCATCTAAGATTCTTTCTTGATCATGAGTAAGTATGTACTCGTCAAAACCATCTGTCTCATCTATCGGAGCTTGATCTGATGTGTAGCTGCCATGACCGGCGAAGAATAGGAGAAATAGATCATTTGGATTTACTTTATTCGCAAATTCATCTATAGCATTTTGAATCTCTGTTTTTGTGGCTGTTGAGTCGATTACTTTTATCATGTTCTCTTTTTTCCATCCATGTTCAGTGGTTAGAACTTGGTACATGTCGTTTGCATCGTCATCGGCATAATTTAGATCTGGTCCACCAGGTCCTGACGGCGCATAATCAGATATGCCTACCAATAGTCCCCAACGTTGACCTTCTGTTTCTGCTATTGCTGGTATAGTCTGATTAATTGTTAGTGTCGTTAATATCAAGAAAACAAGAATAATCCTTTGAAGAGGAAATATTCTTGAAGTTTTTATGAATTTGATAGATATGGTCATTGTTTGGGTAAACACAGTTCCTTGTTATGGTGT
>JBAUBP010000061.1:0-2882 GCA_049676905.1 Bathyarchaeia archaeon | reverse complement strand
GTGTTAATGTTGCATCAGATTCCACTATAGAAATGTCTCTGTTGACTTTTGATATTTCTTGAACTAGTGCCTCAACAATTATTGGATCTGTAGTAGCTCCTGTTTCCCAAGTCTTTGTTGTAATGAAGTTTACCTTGATTAGAATAGGTTTCTTTAAAATTATGTCGTGGATATGAATTGCTTTAATCGCCTTTTTTACTATTTCTAGAGATCGTGGACCTTTGAATATAGCGACTTGTGATCCTATGGTCAAATAATTCCCAGCGCTATTCTCAGGTTATCTATGCAAATCCTAAATTGTCAGGTTTAATTCCTTATCCAATATGTTAAGTAATGCATCTTCTCGGGTTTTTCCTGAGAGATATTCTAGACGTCTAATGTTTAGTGGGTCAATTTTTTCTCTGATCAATTGAAGTTCCAATTCTGTTGGAGGCGATGTTTGTTGAGTTTTTTCTGGAGTTAAAATTTCGAAACCGGTATTTTCTTTTATATTTTCAATTTTTATTCCAGGATGAATAGTTGAAAGTTTCATTCTTCTACTTTTATGTTCTATCTCGAAAACTCCAAGTTCAGATATTATATGTATCTGTCTTCTCTGATGAGATTCACCCTTTTCTCTAAATCCTAATCCTCCAATATGGTCCACATTCTCAACGAAAACTCTTTTCTCATGTCGTGGGCAGTAGTACAATGTTTTTGGATATAATGCTGCGACATCAGCGATTCCAAATCCACCGGGAAGCCTGAGCTTAGAAATATCTGATCCTATCAAAGAATTATTTGTATTTCCAAACATGTCGATCTGAGCGGGTCTAAAAAACTCAACTATTGATTCAAGTCTCTTGAAAATGACTTCATATACTTCCGTCTGTGTTCCAATATGCACTGCCCTCCGCATAGCTTCAAACTCATTAAACAGGAGTGATATCTGGGGTGGGGCCTTTTCATAGGTAAGTATGTTTCCAGCCAGTTGCCTGATAGTTGTTTGAGGTGCATGAGTGGCCTTAGCCAGATAATATGATATGATCGCCATTGGAGTTGTAAGCCCTTGAATTGCAATATCTCCATTTCGTATTTCTCTAGACATACAGGTAATCATTATCTCATCAGAAGTAAACTTCCTCAATTTCATCACCTAAGGCTCTCGTACCGTCACTCTCTTTACATCATCTTTAACCAGATTGAGGTAACCTTCGAACGAATCTAAATCTGTTATGTGCTGCTTTATGTAATTCTCAGTCTTTCCTTTTTTTGATGATTCCATATAATGGAGCAAGTGCCAAAGATCATATGTATAATGAGGAAAGCAACTTGTTGGATGGGCTCCAAATGGAGATTCAACTACGGTGTCGACGAAGGTCGAAGGTAGATTAGTACTTGAAGGTACACTCATGAAATCTTCAGTTGGAAGTATCTTTTCGGTTGTTACAATAACTCTTCTAGAAGATTTGGCTAATAATAAGTCAATAGCATTTATTCCGTTAATTTGACAATTACCATATTCGTCACATCTTTGAACATGTATTATAACTACGTCTGGACATATTCGCGGATATGCTACAAGCAAATCATCAGTGATTGGGCTTCTGAATGTTTTATAATTTAGACTTTTGAGGATGTCTGTCCCAATCAATAGTTTGCTAGGTATGAACTCCGCCTCAATAAGGTTAGCCTCCAAACCGGCCATAATAGAGTATTCGGTATGTTCGTTAAATTCAATAACCCTACCCTCGACGGCTTTTCTAAAGTTTGGGGCAAATCCTAAAATTTCTAATCCTACATAAGCTGCATCTAACCTATGTATTGATCCTGCTGCAATTAGCAGATCTACATCGATACTGCCTCCAAGAGTTAGAAGATGTAATTCCTTTTTTCCTGATCTAATAAGCTCATGAATGAAACTCATGGGTTTTCTATGAATTGTTAATCCTCCGATGGCAACAGTCTCTCCATTTTGTATAGTTTGACAAGCCTCGTTTATTTTTACAACTTTGTTTTGCATGCAATATCACTCAATTCAAACAATCGTTATGGTGGTTTAAACCATCCAACCAAGGTTTGTTGTTTGAGTTTCTAAGATGACTAATCAATTTATATTATGTTCTGAGAATAAAAACTAGGAAGTTACTAACAATTAATCATCAGAGATGGAATAAAATGGTGAAGAAAAAAGTGAAAAAAAATGTACAAGCGAAAAAATCGAGAGCTACAAAAAATGTAAAGGCAGCTAAAAAATCTAAACGAAAAACTCCAAAACAAACTAAACCGATTATTTGGGATGTATTGTCCGAACAAGTTAAGAATCTGGAATTAGGTCTCCAACAAGCGATTAAGCAGATTGATGTAAAAACAAGTGAGTTTCTAGATCGAGTTGAATTTGAATCGAGGGTAGGTGAGCTACAATCAAGAATTCTTGAATCAATCCCAAAAATAGAGGCTGAGCTAAAAAGCTATGAAACTAAGTTATCAAGAGCTATCCAAAAACCAGAACTTGAGAGTCAGATTACCGAAATGGAGAAGCAAATAAAAAGTCTTACAACTGAGATTGAAGCTCTTAAAGGAAAAATTAAGGATTTAGAGGTTCCAAAAGATGAGAGCCTTTAACATATTTTATGTGTGGAGCTCTATGAAATAGTCTCAGAATAAATTTGATATCTACTATGCATATGATGCGATCAGATTTTCAAAAAACTACGTCAATAGTTGTCCTATGATTTTCCCACACTTGGGACAGTAATGCCAATTTGGGAAAATATTGGAGCCACAATATATGCAGAAACTTTCCCTTTTTTTCTTAAATGGTGAAATTTCCTGAGCAGTTCCAATTTGTCTTTTTACTCTATGATAAAGAAAGAAAATGAAGATGATGCCCAAGGTAAGAC
>JBAUBP010000060.1:0-1976 GCA_049676905.1 Bathyarchaeia archaeon | reverse complement strand
ATTCTACTATTATTTGGGAAATATCCTCTGGAGACAATATATTAGAGTCAACTAGCACTTCAGGGGTTTTTGGAGCTTCATATGGATCTCCCAGTCCGGGAACTGTACTGTGCTCATTTGTCTGAGCTTTCGCGTAAATGTCTTTAGGAGCCATATGTGTTTCCTCTCTTGAACTCTCTCTTTCAATGCATGTTTCTAGAGGACATCTTAGATAAACCTCAAAAAAACGTTTAACTTTAGTTCTGCTATCGTCCCTGTATTTTCTTTTGTTTCCAGTCGCATCTATTATTATATTTACACCATTCTGGGTAAGAACCTCTACAATGTAAGTTAGGGTCTGATAGACCATATCCCTCTCATCTTCTGAATACACTGGATCTGGTGTTAGAATCCTTCGAAGTTGATCAGAAGAGATTATTTGAGATTGTATACCTTCTTTTGAAAGTCTCTGTTTTAAGGTACGAGCCACAATGGATTTCCCACTTCCAGGCAATCCAGTAATCCAGATTGCCCAGCCGTTTGCCCTCACTAAAAAACCCCCGTACTAAGTGCTTCCTAAAGCGCCTAATAAGAGAAACACTTGTTATTCAAATCGAAGGCCTTTCTAACATATCATTTCATCTTCATAATGGTAACACGAAGATCAAAGAGGGAGCAAATAACCTTTGAAAAATGAAATCTTGGTTGGCTCAAAATCCTTTCATATAGATTCTAAGGAAATCGAGAATTATCTAGGAACACTTTTTGGTATGCCTACAAAATTAATTTCTATAGAAAAAATTGGAGAAGGATTTCATAACGCAGGTTTTCTAATCATACTTTCAATTAGTAATCAGATAAAAAGAATTGTTATGAGAGTTGTCCGTGGCGACACTGGATGGGGTCACGATTATTTATCTGACCATTCTTCAGTACTACTGCTTCAACATAGTTTACTTAGAAGTGCTCCTGTTGGAACTTGTTCAGAATCTTTTGATGTTGCAGCATTAATGTCAGATGGGACAATCAAATCTATTGGAGAATCTATAGAATTTTTACATTTTGTCGATGAAATTCCTGAATCAGAAAGTTCTCCTTATTCAAAAGATCTTTTCAAAATCGCTGAGAAACAGAGTTTATCAGATAATGATATACTCCGTGTGAGAGTCATAGCTGAATATTTGGCGAAACTCCATTCGCAAAAGAATCAAAATCCAAACTTATATTCTAGGCATATTCGAGATTTGATTGGGCACGGTGAGATGTTAATGGGAGTTCTAGATACATATCCACCTCCGAAAAATTTAGATTTTACATCAATTGAAGAGCTGGAAAGAATAGAGATCGAGACTGTCCGCTGGAGAAATAGAATCAAATACTCTTCTGAACGATGTTCGAGAATACATGGAGACGTTCATCCTTTTGGAAATTTGAGATTTAAAAGTGACAATTCTATTCTTGCATTAGATATGTCCAGAGAGAAATTTGGAGAACCAGCTGACGATGTCGCTGGAATGAGCATTAATTATCTTTTTTTCAGCATATGGAAACATGGAAAATTGACACCTCATTTCAAAGAACTTTTCAGGATTTTTTTAGACGAATACATTAACAAAACAAAGGATAAAGACATCTTACGATACATGCCCCCATTTTATGCGTTTAGAGGAACAGTAATTGCACACCCACTTTACTACCCAGATCTTGAAACATTCAAGAGAAGAAAGATTTTCAACTTCATACTAAACGTGATCAATGATAAAGAGTTTAATTCTGATAGTTTAGAGTCGTATATTGAAAAAGAACCAAATTAATTGAGGCTGGCACGATAATTATGGAATACAAAGTTAGAGATGAGGGACTTCACGAGTCTGGCTTGAAGTCCATCAAATGGGCAGAAGCACATATGCCTGTTTTAACAAATATTAGTAAAGATTTTGAGAAAAGTAAACCGTTGGCAGATTTGAAAATAGGCGCGTGTTTACACGTTACTAAAG
>JBAUBP010000059.1:0-2181 GCA_049676905.1 Bathyarchaeia archaeon | reverse complement strand
GTCTGATTCGTTTGCGGTATTACGTCCCAGGTTAAATAAAAAAGAAAAGGCTATAGCTTTGTTAAGGGCTTTTAAATATATAGGACAGCCTTATGACTTTAATTATGATTTTAATACAGATAATGAGCTTGTTTGTTCAGAGCTGATTTCCAGATCTTTTAAACCAATGAAAGATCATGAAGGTATTAATTTTCCTATGATTGAAATCGCAGGCAAGGAGATATTGCCGCCAAACAGAATTGCATGCTTGTTCGATAATGAATGCGGAACAAAGGACCAGCAATTAAACATGGTTTTATTTTATGATGGATACGATAGAAGTAAAAATGCGATTAAATCTGATATGGAAAGTTTTAGAAAAAGCTGGAAACGTCCAAAATGGATCATGTTGTCCCCTATTAAGCAATGGGAATAGAATGAATCATACCAATAACTTGTATTAAGCGGTTCGCTCAGGTTTTCAACTGCCGGACTGGCAGGTATACACCTTTACTCATATTATCTTTACGGTGAATTTTAACACTGAAGGGGAATAATGAAGATATTATTGATTATAAATAGATTTATAGTAATATGAAAAGGGAGGCAGAAAATGCAAATTCAGCAAATTATTGAAACGACCGTAAATTGGTTGGTAACCAAAGGATTACAAGTACTTATAATCCTGATAATAATGTTAGTGGGTTTTAAAATCATTAATAAAGTTATCGAAAAGATATTTAAAAAAATGAACGAAAAAGAAACCGACATTGAAGTTACCAAGCGAAAGGATACTCTGCGTTTAATAGTAAGATCATTGTGCGATGTTATGATTATTGTTGTCGCGGTAATGATGATACTGGATAAATTAGGTGTAAATATAGGCCCTGTGCTTGCCGCTGTCGGAGTTCTTGGCCTTGCTGTAGGATTCGGGGCGCAAAAACTTGTTGAGGATGTTATAAGCGGTTTTTTTATTCTGCTTGAAGACCAGATACGTGTCGGTGACGTGATAGTGATAAGTGATAAGGGCGGCCTTGTGGAAAAAGTTACCCTTAGAATGATAATCCTTCGCGATCTTGCCGGAAATGTTCATTACATCAGGAACGGAAGTATCGGCGTAGTGACAAATATGACAAAAGAATATTCCCGTTATGTTTTTGATATAGGTGTCGCATATAGGGAAAACGTTGATGAAGTAATAGAAGTCGTAAAGCAGATTGATGAAGAAATGAGAAAAGATCCCTTATTTAAGGATGAAATTCTGGAACCTATTGAAATATTAGGTTTAGATCAGTTTGCTGATTCTGCATTGATAATTAAGGCTCGTACAAAAACAAAGCCCATAAAACAGTGGTTTGTTGGAAGGGAATTCAATAAAAGGTTGAAGAGTAAATTTGATGAACTTGGCATAGAGATCCCCTTTCCGCATAGAACGTTGTATATGGGGCAGGATAAAAAAGGAAATTCGCCGGTATTGAATATTTCTACAGATGATAAAAAACAGTGAAAAATATTTAATATGAAAAGGTGTTGGTGTTGTTTAAAGATAGGAATTTCCTTTTTGTGCTTGCGACAAATCCCTCACAATTTTCCTCAATTCCCACCCGTTAGCATGCTGAACTAAGGATATCACATCCAAAACGCCAAGGTCAAAGGCTCAACAAGCGACACAAATCCCCCAAAATCTCCAAACCATCGAGTTTCAGATATACTCCGCCCTTGAATCAGAAAAAAGCAATCCCGAAAGCCCGCAGAGATATTCCCCACTCTCCTCGGCTGCCATCAGGAAATCCTGCTGAACAACACGAGGCGGAGGAGGGAGTCGAATCCACACTCACCGTGAAGTGAACTGGATTTTGTTTCTTATATCCCTCTCATAGAACTCAAGATAGAAAACTCTTTATCCTTCTTCAAGTTTTTCGACCTGTATTTTTCCTGCTTTTATCTGGCGAAGTACGGTTGCATCTCCCTCTATTTTTCCGAATGGAGAAACAGCACTTGCTGCCCTGGGTCGTTCATCCGTTGATGCAGGAGTCCTTCCATAAAAAATACAGAATGCGTTACCAGTTGGCCAGTATGCTAATCCACCCACCTCCATGATTTCACGACCTTCTTCTAAATCCAGATGAACCGGTATAGAGAAATAAATCTCATCTCCCCAGATATTAAAGGGCAAATTAAAAGGAAGGGCATCATAGATTC
>JBAUBP010000058.1:0-3383 GCA_049676905.1 Bathyarchaeia archaeon | reverse complement strand
ACTATTCATCTTGAAGCAAGTGAAACAGTAGACCTTGGCAATTCTACCCGCTTATTATTTGATGCATGGCTCAAAGATGGTAAAGCCATAAGACAAAATCCGATCATGTTAGATGTTAATTCAAGTTTTCATCTTGATACCAAATATCGAAAACAATTCTATCTTAATCTATCCTCTGAGATGAGTACCGTCAAAGGAAGTGACTGGTATGACGAAGATTCAATAGCTGAAATTTCTGTTGAAGATGCCACCGTAGGATCATTACCTTTTTCATATAGATTTTCTGGCTGGAAGGGAGATATAGAGAGCCTAAACGCTACAGAATTTTTACTAATGGATGGACCTAAACAAATACATGCTGAATGGGAAAGTGTTGAAGTAGTTCAGATCGAAAAGCTAGACCCAATTTACAAAGCAATCATCAACATAAGTCTCCTCATTTTCGCCGCGAAGATTTTAAGTGGATTATTCGCCAGGGTCAGACTTCCTGAAGTATTAGGTGAATTAACAGCAGGGATGATCTTAGGTCCTTATGCTTTAGGCGGAATTATTATTCTAGGCGAACCGTTAATGGATTTAAACGAATACGTGCAAGTATTCGCAGAAGTAGGAGCAATCCTTCTTCTTTTTATTGCAGGATTAGAAGTCAGTTTTGGTCAATTTAAAGCTGTAGGCGCCAAGTCTTCCGTTGTTGGTGTCTTCGGCGTCATAGTCCCATTTCTTCTAGGAATATATCTTCTACAATTCTTAGGTTTTGACTGGAACGTCAATTTGTTGATAGCTGCAACTCTTACAGCTACTAGTATAGCAATAACGGTTAGAACTCTCGAAGATATTGGCAAACTTAACTCAGAAGAAGGAAGCATAATGATCAATTCGGCGGTAATAGATGATGTACTTTCATTAGTTGTTTTGGCTGTAATTTTATCAATTGTCACTTCAGGGGTAGTGCCTCTTCCTTCTGAGATAGCATGGATCCTATTTCGAACCTTAGCATTTTGGCTACTTTTAATGGCAGTTGTATTGACAATAGCCCCTCGACTTATCACACGTGCTGAACGATGGAAGGCTAGAGGGACTGTTGAAGTAGTTGCAACAGCCACATGTTTCGGAAGCGCTGTGGCAGCAACAGCTATAGGATTGTCTCCGATTGTTGGAGCGTTTGCAGCCGGCATGGCCATAGCAAGCTCCCGCATGCTAGCAAGAGTTAGAGATTACATAGAAAAACTAAGCATCCTATTCTCACCAATATTCTTCGCTTACATCGGAGCCCAATTCAACATCAAAGCTTTGAGTTTCGAAAGTCTATGGTTGATATTAACTTTGGTAGTAATAGCCGTTATAAGCAAACTTATAGGATGCGGTCTTCCCGCAATGATTGCACTCAGAAACATAAAAGGAGGCTTCAGAATAGGCGTAGGAATGATCTCCAGAGGAGAAGTCGGATTGATAATCGCCGGTATAGGTGTGACCTCAGGCATCTTAACCCAAAATGTCTATGGTGCAGTTGTAGCGATGGTGATATTCACTACCATCGTCACACCGATAGCTCTTAGATGGGCCTATACTGAAAAAAAACATGAACCACGAGATCCAAAGATCTAAGCTTACACAAAAAAAATCTAAACATCGAATGAAAATTCTTGTATAAAATTCTATTACATTCTACTTACTTTTCAAATATGCAAGATATTTTATCGCATCGATAGCTGCTTGACATCCAGATCCAGCTGAAGTGACTGCTTGACGATAAATCCAATCTGCTACATCACCAGCCACAAATACTCCCTCTTTATCAGTCTCTGTTTTGTTTTGAACTTTAATATATCCAGCTTCATTCAGTTCGAGTTGACCTCTAAAAATTTCAGTATTAGGTATGTATCCGATTGCTATGAATACTCCATCACATCTATATTCTTGAGTTTCTTTATTTTTCAAATTCAACAATCTGACACCTTCAACTTTTTTTTCTCCAAATATTTCTTTAACCACATGACTCCAAAGAAATTTGATCTTTTTTATCTTGAATACTCTTTCCTGTATGACCTTAATCGCTCTCAACTCATCTCTCCTATGAACCACTGTAACAGTTCTTGCAATATTTGATAGAAATATCGCATCTTCGATCGCGGTGTCACCGCCTCCAACTACCATCACATCTTTATTCCTAAAGAAGTACCCATCACATGTAGCACAATATGAGATCCCTTTTCCTCTAAGCCTTTGTTCTGATTCGAGCCCAAGCCATCTCGCTGAGGCACCAGTCGCAACAATTACTGCATCTGCCTCATAACCAGTGTTATCTACAATGATTTTTAATGGCCTCTTCGAGAAGTCAACATTTGTCGCCTCACCAGATATGAATTCTGCTCCTAAACGTTCAACTTGTTTTCTAAAGAGATTCATAAGTTCTGGACCCATTATAGGCTCTGGAAATCCTGGATAGTTCTCTACTTCCGTCGTCCAAATTAACTGTCCACCTGGGTTTTGACCTTCGACAACTGTTGTCTTTAGCCCTCCTCTAACTGCATATATCGCAGCCGTTAATCCTGCAGGACCAGAACCTAAAATAATTAAATCGGTCAGAGTGCCATCACCACTTATCCATGAACCCTAAATGAGAAAGCTAATAGTTTCTCTTGATTCATCATCACTTTAACTTTAGTTAAACATTTTGATATGTTATTTACTTGAATGATAAAATTCGTTCATTCATATATCATCAAAGAACAATCTTAAGAGCATTAATGGAAAGTTACAAGAAAGACGTCTAGGTGCTTTGTACTAAATGGACCTAACTGGACTTTTCGTTGCGGCAGTCATACCTAGCGTATTTATTCTGTTATTAATAATTAAGAAGGACCGCTTTGAAAAAGAACCTTTCAGACTGTTACTTGCAACATTCATTTTGGGTACACTTTCAATAATTCCCGCAGTACTTATTGAACTGTACCTCTCCAATTTTCTGGCTGAACCAGAGGAGCCTTTATCGGACATAATAGGTCTTGTTCTTCATTATCTTATCGTAGTGGCGATTGTTGAAGAATCATGTAAATTTTTGGCCACTCTCCCAGCATATAGATCAAAAAAATTCAATGAACCTATGGACGGCATTGTCTATGCCGTAGCTGCTTCGCTTGGATTTGCGACTATCGAGAATATAATTTATGTTTTAAGTGGAGGATGGCTTGTTGCTTTATTAAGAGCTTCTTTGAGCGTTCCTGGACACGCTTTCTTCGGAGCAACTATGGGTTACTATCTTGGTAGGTCAAAATTCGTTTATCGATGGAGGATGATTACATTTGCTCTCATTATCCCAATATTTTTGCATACAATTTATAATTTAATAATTTCAATAGAACTTGGATTAATCAGTCTTACCT
>JBAUBP010000057.1:0-2241 GCA_049676905.1 Bathyarchaeia archaeon | reverse complement strand
GCTAAAAGTGCTCAGTATAGCGTGAGTTGTCTCCGTTTTCCTTTTCTTATTTTCTTTTCAGAATAATTTTCTTTCCTATAGTCCAGAAATTTTCATTTGAGTCGTGTAGTAATGGTCTTATATTATCTACTCCGATTTTTTCTGCTTCAGCATGCACAACTTTTCCGACTAGGATCACATGGTCTCCTTTCGGTTCTACGAATTCATCTACCTTACATTCTAGAACGACTTTTGCCTCTCTAATTCTTGGAACGTTAACCTTCTTAGATTTCTCCATATGCAGACCATGCTTGGCCCAAAGCTTGTCTCCTGGCTGATGGATTTCTTCGCAGTTAATTGCCTGTTGAGCAAAATCTTGGGAAACAATGCAGACTACGAATTCTCTTGTTCTCTTTGAGTTAATGTAAGTAAACTTGTGTTTGCCATTGATGCCTACTCCAACCAGTGGAGGATTGAAGCTCAAGGGAAAGACCCAAGAGTAGGGCGAAGAATTCAACTCACCTTTCTCATCTAATGTATTAACCAGCGCAGTCAATCTAGGTGCTATTAACCTAGTAGCTTTCGAGAGCGACACTTTGATCATGATAATACCTCAAAACCCTATTATGACATAACCAATCATTTATCGATTATATCTTATAGCACGGACTAAAAGGCAAGCGCACCCGTTCTGATGAAGAAGGTTCCGTAGCACCACAGAATATAACGCGCACTATATTATGAAGATGGCTAGAGAAGCAAAATAGTGAGAAATCTAATTAGTCTGAATTCTTTCCGTTAGTTGCAAGCATCTTTAGAAGAGATAGATCTTCTTGTGCCAGTTCCCTAATAATTTTCTCATTAGGGTTTTTATTGCATTTAGATTCCATGTTTAATCCACCTTTCTATCTCTTGAATACTCCTATGTTCTATGTCTTTAATAAAGGGATATGCTTTTTCTAGATTGTTCCTTTTGAATTTTCGACCATTCATATACAGAAATGTCTTTCCAACGATATATGCAGTTCGATGATTTCCACTGGCAAATGCATGGTAACAAACAAGTTCTTTCATGAGAAAGGTGGTTTGATATAATAATCCTTTTTTCTCTTCCTTTTTTACCTTATCAATTATGGTTTGAATTCCTTCAAGAGACATGATCACTTTAGATGAATGTTTGTCCCTGGTAATATCAAGTACATTGATGTTTGTGCAGACAACATCATCCACAGAAGGATACCAAACCAATTTGAACCGTAATAATCATTGAAATCATCAAGATTTAACGGTTAAAAATTCTCTATTGATTAATATCTTCGGCGTTTCTGGTAACAGTCTCTACAATATACTGGACGGTCGCCTGACGGTTCGAAAGGTACTTCGCTATCTTGACCGCAGTCTGAACATTTTATCTTAAACATTTTCCTTTCACTCATATAATTCACCTCACATACTTTTAGAAAAAAAGGGTTGAGAGCCGGATCCTAATTCTTACGGTCTTTTTCGATTACTAGCTTCTTGTCTCCAGATTTGAAGTGGATCCACATTTTAGTAGCTGGTTTTCCAATCTTAAATGGGAATGCAGTATCTTCTACGAGTGCTTTTGGAAGATAGATAAAATATTTACCGTCGGTTCTTCTGAATATGCTTCCTCGAGCTTGATTGACCATTTTAATTCAACCTAGATTCTTGAAAGGTCGTTAACATTATATTTACTTTATTCATGCAAAGTCCTAATACTAATTTCAGGTGTAAGCGCGCACTCACTTTTTTATTGCGTTTGTGGGGACGGTGACATGTGACTTTCAATTGTTCGTTTTTGTGGTTGTCGACGTATCGTTTAGCGCGCGCTTGATCAAGCCCCACTCGAATCTTTGTACTTGAATATCACATGTTATTCGATTTTTTCAATATTGCTGGCCCAGAAATCGTTAAGAGATCTGTGCTGGCCCTCTGACTTAAGCTCACCCGTTACGATAACCCAGTCGCCATTATTGATTCCTTCTACGCTTACTGGCGGTCTTTCAGAACCATCATCTTCCACCATCAAACCATACCAAACTGATACTTTTTCACCTTCTGACTCTAACTCAAAACATGGGCAAAAAAGTTCACCTAACAAGCTCACTTTTCCATATACTCTAACCTCGGCATCATACGGATGGTCTTCCAGCAATTCAGAAATACTCAGACCATCTCCAGGTTTTGCAGGTTGATGATGATACAGCATAGCAATTGAGAATGTTATGACAAATAGAGCAG
>JBAUBP010000056.1:0-1746 GCA_049676905.1 Bathyarchaeia archaeon | reverse complement strand
ATTAAAAAAGGTGGGCTTGATGAATCAAGCCCCTACATAATATGAATCAAATCCTTACAATAGATAAAAATTTCTACGAAATCTTCAAAAGTGCGGGTTTGATGAATCAAGCCCCTACAATTTATTTGTACAATTAACAAGGGGGGTTTTATGAATCGAACCACAAGAAATTTGTGGATGGCGGAGGGAGAGGGATTCGAACCCCCGTTCCGGTTGCCCGGAAAGCGATTTTCAAGACCGCCGCCTTAAGCCTCTCGGCCATCCCTCCTAAGTAATTTTATCCAGGCCATCCATGTAAAGCCGTAAAACTTTAGGAATAGCAACAGAGCCGTCCTCTTGTTGGTAACTTTCCAGAATGGCACTGACTGTCCTTCCTAAAGCTACACCAGATCCGTTCAGAGTATGAACAAACTCCAGCTTCGACTTTTCCTTTCTTCGAAAACGGATGTTGGCTCTTCTTGCCTGGAAATCCTCACAATTAGTACAGGAGGAAATTTCCATGTATTTCTTTCTGGCAGGCATCCACAGTTCCACATCATAGGTTTTAGCTCCTGCAAAGCCCATATCTGCGGTGCAGAGGACAACCACCCTGTAGTGCAATCCCAATCTTTTTAAAACTTCCTCAGCATCCAGGGTCATTTTTTCATGTTCCTGGTAAGAATCTTCGGGCAAAGAAAAGCTCATAAGCTCAACTTTGTTGAACTGGTGCTGGCGAATCAGTCCTCTTATATCTTTCCCGTAGGAGCCGGCCTCCCGCCTGAAACATGGAGTATAAGCCACAAATCTCTTCGGGAGGGAGTCTTCCTCAAGAATATCGTCCTGATAAAGGTTAGTGAGTGGAACCTCTGCTGTAGGAATCAAGTACCACGGATAGCCTCGCAGCTTGAAAAGGTCATTTTCAAACTTAGGCAAATTCCCTGTTCCTATCAGGCTCCTTTCATTGGCTATGAAAGGTGGGATCACCTCTAGGTATTTCTTTTCCTCCGTATGAACATCAAGCATAAAATTGATCAATGCTCTTTCAAGCTTAGCTCCTGCGCCAAAATAGACAGCAAACCTCGAACCTGCGATCTTGGCGGCTCTCTCAAAATCCAAGATGCCCAGTTTCTTACCGATTTCCCAATGAGGTTTGAGAGGGAAAGAGAATTTCGGCTTCTCGCCAAACTTCCGGACTTCGACATTTTCTTTAGAGCTCTTGCCTTCAGGTACAGACTCATGGGGAACATTAGGAATGGAGAGCGAGATTTCCCTCAGCTTCTCATCAAATTCCCTCAGTTTCTCTTCCAGTTTTTTTATCTCTCCAGCCACCTTTTTCATTTCTGAAATGACCGAAGCAGGATCTTTCCCTTCCTTCTTCTTCTGGGCTACGAGCTGAGAAGCCCTGTTTTTTTCATGACGCAGGTTTTCAATTTTTATTAAATAGTTTTTCTTTTCCTGGGAAAGCTTTATAAATTTATCGAGGCTGAGCTTAATTCCTCGGGCTTTAATCTTTTTTATTATAAAATCAGCGTTTTCCAGCATATATTTTGGGTCTAACATGCCGCAGATTATAGCATAAGTACTTCAATTTTAAAATTCTCGTGTTGACTCAGGTAGGGGATTAAAATATAGTTAAAAAAATGAAAGAGAAGACACAATTTAAGGGCTATATTCAGGTTTATACGGGGAATGGAAAGGGAAAAACAACTGCGGCTCTGGGCCTTGCCCTTCGGGCAGCCGGGTACAAACATAAGGTTTACATCGGAC